>JAOZNE010000292.1:0-2313 GCA_029933955.1 Phycisphaerae bacterium | reverse complement strand
GCGCCAAATCAAGAGCTAATTTGAGGAATAGTCATGGCAAGCACTAAAGGCATTCGAGCGGGACGGGCGTTTGTGGAGCTGTTCGCTGACGACAGTAAGCTCGTCCGCGGTCTGCGCGGAGCTGAGCGTCGCGTCAAGGCGTTCGGTGCGAAGATTCGTAACATGGGTGCGATGATGACCGGGCTGTCTGCTGCGATGGCTGCTCCGCTCGTGGGTGCGGTGAAGCATTTCGCAAACTATGGCGACGAGGTAGCCAAGATGGCCAAGCGGACGGGCATGTCCGTCGAAGCCTTGTCTGCGTTGCGATATGTCGCCAGCCAGACCGGCACGGATTTCAAAACCCTGGAGAACGGCTTGCGTCGAATGCAGCGGAGTATTTACGACGCGGGCCGTGGGCTTTCCACGGCGACCGACGCTCTGAAAGACCTGGGGATTGAGTTTAAGTCGCTTGATGGCTTATCTCCCGAAAAGCAATTTATGATGATAGCTGAGGGCCTGAGCAAAATCTCCGACCCGACCAAGCGGGCGGCGATCGCCATGTCGCTGCTGGGCCGCTCTGGCACGATGCTCTTGCCGATGATGGCCAACGGTGCCAAGGGCATCGACAAGCTGATGGCCAAGGCCAAGGCTTTGGGCCTGGTGATGAGCAAAGAGGACGCAGCTGCGGCGGAAACCCTGACCGACTCGCTCGACTCGCTTTGGAAAACCGTCAAGATGGCGGCGTTTTATGTCGGAGCCTCGCTCGGCCCGGAGATAGAAAAAATCTCCGACACGTTCGTCCGCTGGGCGAAAACCATCGGCGATTATGTCAACCAGAACCGCGGGCTTATCGTGTCGCTGGCAAAAATCGTCCTGGTCGTCGGTGGCGTGGGCATCGCTTTGATATCGCTGGGTGTGAGTATTCAAATCGTCGGATTCGCCATCGGTGGGCTGGCCAAGATTTTCGTGCTGGCAGCTGGTGCGTTTAAGCTCGTCGCGATAGCTCTCGGTCTGATTCTCTCGCCGATTGGCCTGGCCATCACGGCGATAGCGGGCCTGGGTGCGGTGATTCTGCACGTTACCGGCGCGGGCGGAGCGGCGTTGGGCTGGCTGGGCGCAAGATTCGCCAGCCTGAAAGACGACGCGATAAAAGCATTCGGTGCCATCGGCAAGGCTTTGGCTGCGGGCGACATCGGCCTGGCGGTGAAGATTCTCTGGCTGACGATTCAGCTCCAGTGGGAAAAAGGCGTTGCCGGGCTGAAAAAGTCGTGGAACGATTTTAAGTTTGGGTTCCAGGCTTTGTTTATCGAAATCAAACACAGCGTGCTGAACACCTGGCTCGACATTATCAGGGGCCTCAAAAATGGCTGGTCTGGTTTTTTGACATGGCATCAGACCCAGGTGGAGACCTGGGCTAATTGGATGGCCAAGCGGTTGTTGGATGTGCAAGGGCTTTTCGACGACTCGCTCGATACTGATTTCGCCAAGCAGCAGGTCGATATCCAGACGAACCAGCGGATGGCCGAGATTGCCGGGGATGATAAAAAACGACGCGGAGCCAATGACTCGCAATACGCAGCGGACTCCAAGGCCAACGAAGCGGCTCGAATAGCGGCGTTGACGAAGATTGTAAACGACAACGAGGCCAGCAACGCTGAAATCGTCGAGGCTCTGAAACAGGCCCGAAAAGAATGGCAGGATTCACTCAAAACCGCACAGGGCGCATCAAGCGGCGGCGAGACAGATGGCCCAGGCAAGCCGAATTTCAAAGGCTGGCTGGCTGGTGTTGGCCAGGTGGCCGCCACCGCGAAGCGGACTATCGGCGTGAGCGGCACCTTTAACGCTGCGAGGGCTTCGGGTATGGGCGTCGGCTCCAGCGTAGCCAGCCGGACGGCGGACGCTACGGAAAAGACAGCTAAGAACACCAAGAAAATCGCGGACAACACAAAGAGCGGCGGTTCGACATTTGCATAAAAAAAAGAGGCGACCATGACCGTAGGAATTGACGGCACGAGTATTGTCGAAAAACATGACAGCCAGAGCATTACCGACGGCGAGTCGGCGGAGCTGCTGTATATCATTCGCGGCACAGCCAGCGGCGAGACGGCCAAGACCATTCTGACCCGCGGCGTCCAGACCGGCACGCGCGAGGAAATGCAAGGCGACCCCCCGGTGCCCGTAACCGTCCCAACCTACGAAGGCGGAGCGCCGAGCGAATGGAACGATATGGAGCGGGGCAATTGCTCGGTCGAGCCGGAATATGTTGACACCGAAAACCCCGAGACCGGCATTTGGATTGGCACCGTCCCATACGCCCCGGCTGGGCTTTCAGCT
>JAOZNE010000291.1:0-2313 GCA_029933955.1 Phycisphaerae bacterium | reverse complement strand
ATTTCCTTTTCCAAGTTCACGCTGAATTCCTTAGCTACGGTGTCTCGTATCAGGTCTATTAGTCTTAGCACGTCGAATGCTGTGGCTCCTTCCTCAGCTAATATGAAGTTTGCGTGTTTTTCCGAGACATACGCCCCGCCCAGGCGTTTGCCCTTTAGCCCTGCTTTGTCTATCAGTGCTCCGGCGCTTAGGCCTCGCGGATTTTTGAAGATGCACCCGGCGTTTCGTACGCCGAGTGGCTGGGTGTTTTTCTTGTATATCCAGATTTGTTTCACCTGTCGCAGCACTCGGTGCGGGTCGTCATCGGTGAGGAAGAACCTTGCTTCGAGGATGAACTTCGACGTTATATTCGTGCTGCGATACGCGAATGCCAGGTCAGCTCGGTGTCGTTGGAATATCTCGCCGTCCTCGTTCATAACGGTTACGAATTCCACCGCGCTGCCGATGTCGCCAAAGGCTCCGCCGGCGTTCATTCGCACCGTACCACCCACGCTGCCCGGTATGCCGGTCAGGCCTTCCAAGCCGCTGCGACCCTTGCCCACGCAACTCAGCACGACATTGCCCATCTCAAGCCCAGCTCCGACGGTAACACCGGTTTCGTCGAAATTGCAGTCGCGGAACTCGCCAGCCTTTAGACGAATCACCGCGCCTTTGACCCCAGCGTCAGCTACCAGCAGGTTCGCTCCGCTGCCCAGGACGTATATCGGCACGGAATTTTCCCGACAGCGCGCGACTACCTGGGCAAGCTCGTCCCGCGTGCGCGGCTCGATGAAATACTCAGCCGGGCCTCCCAGGCGAAACCATGTGTGGTCAGCGAGTAGCTCGCCGGGTTTAACTATCTCTTCAAAGTCTGCGAATAATTTCATCTGCTATTTCCCATACGTTTCCCGCGCCCATCGTTACTATCAGGTCGCCCTTCCTGGCCCGGGCCAGGAGGTGTTTTACTATGTCGTCAAACGTCTCGATATGTATAGCCTCGCCGCCTCGCAAGCGAATCTGGGCTACCAGATCCTGCGAGGAAACGTGGTCTTTTTCCTTCTCGCTGTCGCGCACGAAGTAGATCTCCGGCAGAATAACTTCCTCTGCCAGGGCGAAACTTTGGGCGAAATCCTTCAACAGGAACCGCGTTCTGCTATGCTGGTGAGGCTGAAACACGCACAATATCCGCCGGGGCTGATAGTGGTCGCGGATGGCTCGTAGCGTAGCCTGGATTTCCGTGGGATGATGCGCGAAGTCGTCCACCACTGTTACGCCCGCAAATTCGCCCTTGAAGGTCATACGGCGTTTCGTGCCGGCGAAGGTTTGTAGCAGAGCTGTTATCCGCCCGCTCTCCAGCCCGGCATGGTGCAGCAGGGCTACCGCAGCCAGGGCGTTGTACGCGTTGTGCAAGCCTGGCAGCGGAACCAGCAACTCGCCGAAGCGTTCACCGGCTTTGTGTATTTTCATGTGAATTTGCCCCCGGATGCCTTTGGAAATTTCTCCGCGCCAATGACAGTCCCTGGCCAGGCCAAACGTTTCGACGTCGCAGTTAGCCTGGTCTAGAGCTTCGAGCACATTGCGGTCTTCGCCATTGGCTATCATTACCCCGCCGGGGGCCAGGCCTGCTGCGAACGCGCGAAAGGCTTCGATTATCGCTTTCAGGTCGGCGAAGCAGTCGAGGTGGTCTTCCTCGATATTCAGGATGGCTGCGTATTGCGGGTGGAGGTTCAGGAAGCTGTTGTCGAACTCACAAGCCTCTGCTACGAAGCACCGCCCGGCTCCAGCTCCGCTAGGCCCGCCGAGCTGGTCGACCGTCGCGCCGACGATGAAGCTAGGCTCAGCCCCAGCCTGGTGCAAAACGTATGCGACCATGGCGGTGGTGGTACTCTTGCCGTGCGTGCCCGCTATGGCTAGGCCTGTTTTTTCGCTCATCAGCCTGCCGAGCATCTGCGAATACTTCAGTACATCACAGCCTCGCTGGCGAGCTGCAAGCAGCTCGGGGTTCTGCTCGTTGATAGCAGCGGAGTAGACGACGATGTCGCATTGCTGGGGTATATTTTCGCCGCGTTGGCCCGTGGCTATGGCAGCTCCACGATCGGCCAATCTCTGGGTCGCTCCGCCTGGCGAGGCGTCCGAGCCTGAGATAACAGCTCCGCGGTCAAGCAGCATCCCCGCCAGTGCGTACATACCTGACCCCCCGACACCTATAAGGTGAACAGCCAAGCCTGCGTATTTCGACCGGGCGGGGATTTTCCGAGTTTTATTCTCCAAGGCCACCTATTCTATATCGCCCAACTACGCGGGTTTGCTTTAATCCAAGCCAGGGGCAAGCGT
>JAOZNE010000290.1:0-2316 GCA_029933955.1 Phycisphaerae bacterium | reverse complement strand
CCCAACCTATGTGTGTGCTAAACCGCTGCAACCGCCGAGGCCCCGGCACATGGTACCCCACAGAAATTCGAGCAGGCCGCAGCGGGTTGGAACCAAAAGAACCCCGCGAAACTCCCCCGCAAAAAAAACGCGTCCCCAACCAAGACGACCTTTTCTGATTCGCAGGCTCGACCGTTAACCGATCTCGTTCCTTTTGGCTCATTGCGATCCGATCTTCGTTCATCAGCTCCCCTTCTAAGAGTAAGGAAAGCGGACATTTTAACTTTGCTAAGACCGGACATTACAACTTTGTTACGACAAGTGATCAAAAGTGTCTTTGACACATCGCGGGGCAATTGCTATAGTTAGACTGGAATTGCTTTGGTACAGGCTGTTGGACTATCTTCAGGCATGCGAAACATAATATACAGGTAGCATCGTCTGTCACATGGAAAGGAAATCTTATGGATACATATATATACCTGTCAATAAGTCCGGAAGCGTTGGTCGTTTCCATGCTACCACCTGAAAAGTTTGGGGAGTATCTTGCAACCGGGACGCAGAAGCGGCCACATGGCCAGGCGATGTTTTTTCAAATCAAGCAGGATTTCGTGAGTGATTACTTTGATTTTTCGAATATCAAAGATCGGTGTGTCCCGCACTCAGACGGCAGGCCTAAACACTCTGTGTATCTGGCAATCTATCGAGTACTTGAGCATGTACCGCTTGACGCGATTGGCAGCCTGTATCTGACGACCGCTCACGGGCGGACACTAGAGCTAAAGCAAGCTCAAGTCCCGACCGAGCCACCCAGCCATCGACATCTTTACCAGGAAATCTGCCCCGTTCATCCACTGATTGCCAGCTCGCTGGCACCGGAACAGTTCTGCAAGTTTATCACGGACACCTCCAGGCCTGTCTCCGTTCCGAAAATCTGCTTTGTCGAGCTGGAACTTGGCGACCTGGCCAAAGACCCATCAGGCAACGGGACGGGCCTGCCTTATCGACACATAGGCCATATCCGAAATTGCCTTGCCGAACTCAAGCCAGACGGTGAAAAACAGACCAAGACGGTTGACAGGCTGTCCAGGCCATCTATTCTGTTTCGCTGCATCGAGAGCGGATTTTACATCGGCGACCAGCAGAAGATATTTTACTATCCCTATCCGACACGCGAAGAATTGGCGGGCAAATATTATGCCTGGTGGCGATGTGCAAACGACGCCGAGATTGAATACTAAAAACTATACCGCAAAGTTTTCATTATAATCCGCGACAGCCGCATTGATAATATCATAGGCCTGCTCTCGGCTGCACACGTTCTTTACCGCCACAGCTGAGGCCTGCGTTGGGTCCATTTTGTAAGTGCCGAAATAGTGCTTAAGCCGTTCGGCATAGATATGCGGCAGGTTTGATATATCGTTTATGTCCTCGAAAATATTATCATTATCGAGGGTAGCGACGATTTTATCATCAGCCTCGCCGCGGTCTACCGTTTGAATCGCGCCGATTACTCTGGCCCGCAGGATAACTTCCGCACGTCTGATAGGCCTTTCGCTGATTATGCAGATATCGAGAGGGTCTTCGTCGCCTCGTTGCGTGCCCGATGACAGCGCCGCGACCCTGTTGCCGCAAAGTGTCCGCGGAATAAAACCATATAGCGACGGGGGCAGGGACGATGTTCGCTGGGGCCTGTCAACCTTTAGATAGCCACTGACTTTGTCGAGTTCGTATTTGACCAGGTCAAACGGCGTTATCTCGATAAAGGCGTTGACAACCGCCGGGGCGGATGGGCCTACCTCCAAGCCATGCCACGGGTGAGGCCTCGCCTTTGAAAACTGTTTGGATATCATAGCGTTCCTTTCATGGTAGAGCGAAAATCTTCGAAAGTTTGACCCACCGCCCTGCTGCGAATATCAATATTACTCAAACTGACCGATTTTCGGCAATCCAACCGCGGGGTTGTTGACTGGTTGATTAGTTAACTGGTTAACTGGTAAAAGATTACAAAACAAATACGCCAAAGCTCTCTGTCCAGATAAGACCTGGAAAACAAGGGTTTTCGACGCTGTAAAGATTTGTGTAATTCTTTACTAATCAACTAGTTAACCAATCAACCAGCTACTCAAACCGGTCGGTTTGAAAATATTACCTACCCCTTAACTCGACCGTTTATGCAAAGTCAAACGGAAATTGGTTCGTAGGTCATGCAACTTGTTGCATGACAAAAAACTGGATTCCCGCCTGCGCGGGAATGACACGAAAAAACCATATCACCCAATTAACCAGTCAACCAATCCACCAATTAACCAGTCAACTAATCAACCAGTCAACCAG
>JAOZNE010000073.1:0-9073 GCA_029933955.1 Phycisphaerae bacterium | reverse complement strand
CAATATCTATTCTATAGGCAAATATAGTGCCATCGCAAACCAAAAAATCTCACACACGCAACCGCCGCGCAACCGCAAACCACGGATGAACACTAATGAACACGATTTTTTTCGAAAGAACAAAAAAGGCGGCGGGCGCCTCGTGGACGCCCGCCGCCGGACAGAAAGGATGAATATTGTGAGACAATTACCAGCTACCAGCCGTCAGTTTGTTGCCATGCAACTGTACTGGTTCAGCGTGAATTGGACAAATCCGTTTCACAGTCAAGAGGCTTTTCCTGCCTTCGGCAGATATTGAATCCGCCTTCGGCTGGGAAGGTCGTGTGAAAAACACTGGAAATATAGCAAGTTCAACACAGCCGAGGGCGGCTGTGCTACATTTTAACGGGGATGTTCATGTGGCTGCAAACCTGCCGGAAAAAAGCGCAGCGCGCAGGTGCGCCAAAGGGGGATTTTGTGCTATCACATGCGATAAGTAAAATCATGGGAGAAGATGTTAAAAAGATGATAAATCCCTTGCAAAACGAGAAAAAACCTGTATATTCAGCCCCTTACAAAACGCCTGCGCCCGTAGCTCAATTGGATAGAGCGTCGGTCTTCGGAACCGAAGGTTAGAGGTTCGAGTCCTCTCGGGCGTGTTGCCCTAATTGTACTGGTCCAGCGTGAATTGGACAAATCCGTTTCACCGTTAAGAGACTTTTTCTGCCTTCGGCAGATATTGAATCCGCCTTCGGCGGGACTATTTTGTCAGTTTTTTTTAGGTATAACAAATTCAACAACGGTATCTGATATGAACGTTTTATAGGCTGGCAACTTGTCCCGGAATTCAAGAGTGGCAAGCTGATGCCCCGCAATTCTGATGTTCTCTGAGAGTGTTGCCACTGCGTAGCTTATAACGCTCGTCTCTATGTATACTGTTTTTTTCCTAAGTGTGCTGTATCACATACATGGCACTCTAAAATCCCGCGTCCATGCATTAAACCCTACCACGCCATCAGCCTGCGCTCATACTGACATTGCCCTTCATTGGGCAGAGTTTGTCAATGTGTTTCAATCGCTCAATCAAACAGCGTGCCGGCGGGTTTTTGTTGGACGTAGTTGTGGTCTATGAAGTACCGGATAGCTTCGTCCGTTGTGCGAAAGACTTTGGTTACCGTCTCAGTGATAAATGGTGAGGGTTCGCAGTCAGGCTGCCAGACGATAAAGACGTCGCGGGTATTTTCGTGGGCGTGTTGCAGCTCGCGCTCCACGCCGCTGGAGATAGCGGGCTTGCCGTCAGCCATGGCCGGGATAAGCGAAACTATCATGTCAGCCTGGTCTATCAGCTTGAAGTCCCGCACATAAATCTGCCCGTCGATATCGGTGATGATATCCAGCACCTGCGACGTTTCAAGAGTCGTCCGCTGGTCCCCCAGGCCGGCGGTGAACACTCGATGACCGTCGCGGGCCGCAGCCAGGGCCTCCTGGGCGAGAGGCTTTTCCTTTTCCATGTCAGCTGGGTCGAAGCAGATAAAATACCGCTTCATATCCCGGCGGAACTTGTCAATCTCCGCCAGCACAAGCGGCAGGTCCATAACGTGCGACATGGGGAAGCTCAGGTAGGCCTTCTTCATCTCCGGGCGAAACATTATCCGGGCCATCATCTCCGCGAGAGTGTCGTCGCCGCGGACGCAGATGAAGCAACAGCCGTGACCTCGCACGATTCTGCTGAGCAACTCGGTAGCAAGGATTTCTTCCTCCCGCCAAACCATCAGATCTTTCAGCGTATGATCGACATGGCCATCGCGTTTAAGCCTGCGGTGTACCTGGTCGATGCTGTCCACCAGCACGATATACATATCCGCGTCGAAGCTCATCATCTGGTCGTGGTCGAACGCGAAGAACAGGCCATGGTTCCAGCGGAAGGTCGCGTGGGTATTTATCAGCACGTTTTGGTACGAGTTGGCCTCGACGAGAATATCCTTGAAGATACTCCGCCGCAGGTTCTCCAACCGAGATAGTGGCAGGTCGAGAATTTTCCCCCTGGCCACGTCCGGGGCCTCATCGTACATCATGTCGCCGACGTGGAACGTCTTGAGACCGCAACCCCACCCCGCAGCGATCCGCTCGACGCGCTGCAGGAACTCTTTTTTGTCGATGCCGACCTGTCCGGTAACTACTATTTTCATGCGTCTCTCGCGATTACTTCCCGACCGCCGGGGCCGCCGGAGCGGGCATCGTAGCTGGAATATCCTTGGAGGCCTCGGCCTGTTTGAGTGCATCGTCGAACGCTGCAGACTGTATCTGAATGTTCGCTACAAGCCATTTTTCCCGCATCGACATATTCAACACAACCAGGCCCGTCGCCTTTTCCCATTTCACGTCAAAGCCAAACGACCCATCGACGTAACCCTCGATTTGAGTAGTGCTGGTCATACCAGGCCTAGGCTTGAGAGACTTGAACGCGCCGAGCTTCTGCTGATAGGCCTCGACCATGGCCTTGAACTCCGGGCGAGACAATTCCTTGCGATACTCCGGGGTAAAGTAGACGTCAAACACCTTGTCAGCCTGGCCGTTACCGATGGCGGTCAGAATATCCTTCGCCACAGCGTCAATGCCCGACGTGTCGACCGGCGCGTTCTCCTGGCAACCAGCCACCGCCAAAACACAGCCTGCCAACAACACGCAACGCGCAAATACCAATACCTGCTTCATAATTTTTCTCCCAAGCCAAAACTAAAGATATATTCGCCGGGACAATTCTTCCAGAAACCGCTCGTCTAGTCAAGAAGTCTGTCGAAAGAAGTCTGCCAAAAATCCCGAATCCTCAAGCTACAGCCTTCCAGCGTAGCATCCCGACGCATCGGGGCCTAGCTATGTTTTCGCAGCATGGGCGTCCCGCCCATGCTACCTGTGGGCAAGACGCCCGCGCTACGGAAAACCACAGCCGAGGGCGACTGTGCTACATACCGTAAAAAAAAATAAAGGAAAATTGACGATCGCCTGATTTGTGGTAAAATATCCCGTTACACATTCAACAGCTGGCTGAAGCTGTTTTCCCGATTCCAGGCCAATCTCGAGGCTGTTCGGGGAAAAATCGCCAGACTGTCGATGCGATAGCTGTGAGGATATTACCATGGGGCAACCTTGCTATCTTGGTGAAACGGGCGGCGACAAACGCCGCGCCCGACGGTCTGACGTGGACGCGTCTGATGTTGTCGCGATTGTCGAGTCGCTCGAACCCAGGCTGATGTTGGCTGGGACGATTATCAACGTCGATACCTTTGACGACGTGGTCAACGCAAACGATGGGCTGACTTCTCTGCGCGAAGCTATCACACTGGCCGCGGATACCCCCGGCGACGATACCATCAATCTCCCAGCAGGCCTCTATGCGCTGGACCCGGAGCAGGAGCTGGGCGGACTTTCCATAGACGACGCCAGCGGCAAGGTTACGATTATCTGCGAAGACCAAGCCAACCCCGCCCAGATCGACGGCCAAGATGATTTGCGAGTTTTCTATATCGTATCCGGCAGCATCGTCGAGCTGGATAACCTGCACATAACCAATGGCTACAGCAATGGCGATGGTGGCGGGATATACAACGAGGGTATGCTGACGATAACGGACTCGACGGTCTCGGGAAACCAGGCCAGCGACGGCGGCGGGATTCATAATATAGGGACAATGACGCTGACAAACTCAACGGTCTCAGGCAACACAGCTAACTACTACGGCGGTGGGATATACAGCAATGGGTATATGTTAACGCTGATAAACTCGACGATTTCGGGAAACTCGGCTGGGGATTCCGGCGGCGGGATTCTCGCCTTTGGCCCGGGCGTCCATCTTCTGGCAACCAATTGCACGATCGTCAATAATTATACGGAGATGGGTTCCGGCGGCGGACTGGCTGTGCAGGGGTCGGGGGTCGAGCTGTATCTCGACAACAATATCATAGCCAACAACGGCGCGTATTTCGCTCCGGACATTCTCGCGGGCGACGGCGTTTTCGCCTCTCGCATAGGCCCAGACCCCACGAACAATTTCATCGGCACTGACGATGGCCATGCTATTGGCGACGGCGACGACGGCAACATCGTAGGCAGCGTCGCATACCCAGCCGACCCCATGCTAGGCCCGCTGGCTGACAATGGCGGACCAACGCAGACGCACCAGCCACAGGAATACAGCCAAGTCATCGACGCCGGCAACAACGCAGCCGCAGCCGACGCGGGCCTGACTCTCGACCAACGAGGCCCAGGCTACGACAGAATCGCAGGCCCCGCAGTCGACATCGGAGCGGTGGAAACCTGGGCTGAAGAAGACTATGGCTACGGGAGCATCTACGGCGCGGTTTGGGACGACGCTGACTCCGACGGCGTGTGGGACGAGGACGAGGTCGGCCTGGCTGGGCGAGGGGTTTATCTCGACCTGGACGAGAGCGGCGACTACACCGAGGGCGACGACCTGACCACGACGGACGCCGACGGGGACTACGCGTTCGACTATCTCGACCCGGGCACATATGATATCGGCTTGGTGTACGCACCTGGCTGGGCGCAGACATTCCCGACCGACCCCGAGCTTCACACGCGAACCGTCGAGGGCTGGGAGTATGAAGGCGGCGAGGCCTACGCCGAGTTTGGCCTGCGGGATATATTAGCCACGGGCGGGGAGTACTATGAGGTATGGGGCAGCGATACGGACTACGGCACGAATGAGGAAGACTGGTTCACCGACGGGGTCTTGGCTGAGGATTGCACGCTGCTTGGCTCGTCGGACAACGCAAACGACCTGGTCTACTTCGCGGGCGAATACGACTACTATATTATCGTTACGCGGGCACAGGTGCAGGTCGACGCCGTGCGAGGCTCGGCGGGCGATTACGCCGAGACTTGGCACGCGAGCAGCGACTGGAATCCGTACCTCACCGGCGCGCCCGATGGCCAATACTCGACCCTCGGCGACGAGGCTTATCACGGGGCCTACGCGAGTATTACCGTTCTGCAAAATCCGGAGAGCGGTTGGGAAGGCCTGACGCTTTACACAGGCGACATCAACGCGGCGATGCATATTGGTATCGAACACAATGTCTGCTACGATGGCATGGCTGATCCGTTCTGGTATGAGTTTGAACTTTGGGTCAATGGTTATGGCCAGGCCAGTGCGGTAGAGTTCAAGGCCCCAGACGGACAGTGGCGAGCACTCTGGATAGACCACGACGATGGCGACGGCGAGGAGGATGAATGGGAGTTCTGGCGAGACGATTTCGGTTCGATAGCGGAGATGGAGGCAGCCTTCCCGCAGGGCGTTTATAGCGTCCGGGCGATAACTTCCTTCGGACAGGTCGAGACGAGTTTCTACTTCGGCGATAGCGACACGCAGACCCCCCTGGGGTGGCCTACGCAAAAACCCGAGATTCTCAATCCACTCCATGGCCAGGTCGATGTACCCGTCGATACTCTCTTCCAATGGGAGGAGATTACAGACCCCAACACGAGCGGCATCTATTTGGAAGTTGAAAATGTCCAATGGCAGAGTGTTTATTGGCGGCACTTTTGGGGCGAGGGTACCAGCGAGACTTCAGCTGGGCCTGGAGATTTGCAGCCCGGGCAGAATTACGAATTAGACATCAATAATGAGAATACGAATTGGCAGACTACGCCTGAGGGTTTCGGCGTTCACTCGGGGTTGAGCGTGGAGAATACGGCTGTGTTCCGCACGGCGGGTGAACCATCTCCAGTCCTGCCGGACATGGCGATTCAGAATTTTACCTATCCCCCCGGCGAGTACAATCCCGGCGATCCGTTCGGCTTTGCCATAGAGTTTGGGAACATCGGCGAGGGTAACGCCATCGCGTTTGACCAGCTCGGCCAGGCTGTGCCCTTCTATAATGAAGTCAGGCTATCGAGCGATATGGTTTGGGGCAACGCCGACGACATTCTGCTCTTCCGCCGGAGCGACGCATGGTGGATGGGCGGCAAGACGGATACTTTTGAGACGGCTGAGGCTGGGATGTTCTATAACCTGCCGACCCTGCCCGACGTGCCAGCTGGGGCCTATCACCTGGCCGTCGCGCTCGACGCAGACGGCCAAATTCCCGAAACGAACGAAGCTAATAATTTCTGGTGGTCCGAGGCTGCTGATTTCGTGGTCGGCGACCTCGGCGAGGAACCGCCGGACCTGACGGTCAACACTCCCGCGGCGGAGAAGACCGTCGTGGCGGGTCAGCAGACATCCGTTCTGGCCTTTGTGCGGAACCAGGGCGAGGGGCCTGTTGCCTATGACGAGGGGAATCATTTCGATACCACTCTGCATCTGCGGAGCGACATGGACTTCAACTCGCAGACGGACGTCGCAGCTACGGTTGGTATCGGTCGCCTGATGGCCCCTGGGCAGATAAACCCCGTCACGCTGAGCTTCACCGCGCCGACGACGCCGGGGCGATATTATCTCCGTATTATGACCGACCGGACCGAGGTGGTGGCTGAGACTTCCGAGCAGAACAACTGGAGCGACATTGTCGTGCTGGATGTGGTGAACCCCACTCGCGTTTTGAGCGTCGGCGTGCGGAACGAGCCCGTGAAATTCGCAGGCGACATCGCCGCCCGGCAAATGTGGACGTCGCTTGGCCTGTGCAACGCGGTAACCACGAATCAGCTGTTGGAGATGGACGCCGCCAACGCCGGCAACCGGGCTGAGCTTATCGCAGCTATCGACAACATGAAAACCATCGTCGCTCCGGGCGACACGTTCGTGTTCTATATAGCTTCGCAGGCCTGCTCGTTCGTCTCCGGCGACGAGCTGCCCGTCGAGGGGCAGTACAACACGACCTGGCCAAACTGGGACAAGCGACAAATTCGCACCGGCGATGAGTATCTCTATCTCTCCACCGCCAATGACGGGCCTGGCGATATCCTCACCGACGACGACCTGGCGGAGCTGTTTGTCGACGAAGCCTGGGACTACGTCAACAAGGTCTTCATCGTCGACACGTCCTATTCCGACGGCTTCTACGGCTCCGGCGGCGAGGGCGACTCGGGTGACCTGTCGCAACTGCCCAATATGCAACTACTAGCTGCTGCCCAGCAAGACAACTTCGCCTGGATGATGATGAACAAGGCCACCAAGATGGGTATCAACACTTTCGGCACAGCCATAGCTGCCACGCTGGGTCAATTCCGCCAGGATACCAGCATCGACTTCGAGCAGGTCTTCGTCCAGGCCAACGAGGAAGGTTCGGTATTTCGCGACAACATAGCGGCGCCGGTGTTCGCCTCTATGATGAGTGGCTGGGGCTTTGGCGGGGCTAGTCAAATATCCACACGCATCGGAACCAATGAGGCTACCTGGGCAAGCTACATCGACGCCGATGGCTCGACGGTGCGGGTGAAAATGTCCGCAGGCCAGGGCAATCTGACATTCGCCGGGGCGAACCTGCTGGCAGAAACGCGAGGCTCAACCACCTATATCACCGGCGAAAATGTCAGCCTGGACAGAATCGATATTACATACAGCAGCGCCAAAGGCTCGCTGAGCGTCTACGTCCGTGGCGGCGACGGCCTGGCTGAAATCGACACCATCGCTGGACTGAATCCGCTCGGTTCGCTAAAGGCCAGGCAGGTAACGCTCACCGGCGGAATCGAAATGCTCGGCGACGGGTATATCCAAAAACTCCAGCTGGGCGACGTCATCGGCGGAGCGGATATCACCATGACCGGCACAGGCCCAGCTCGCGGAGTGACCATCACCGCGGGGCGAATAGGCCCGGGGACGGAAATAATTTTGTCGAACACGCCCGTCAAAAGTTTCAAAGCTATCAGCTGGGCACCGGGCGGCGCGTTGGTTACGCCGTGGCTCGGCAGCCTGAAAATCACGGGCAGCAACGGCTCGGGCGGGGATTTCGGCGCGAATGTTACCACCACCGGCTCAAACAAGGGCTGGGGCGTGGGCAAGGCTTCGATAGCTGGTGATATTTCCGGAGCCTGGAATGTCGCAGTTGGCGGAATCAAGGACATTCGCGCCAAGGGCAACATCACAGCTAAGGCGAATATAGCCACAGCCAATGGCCCGGTCAAATCCGCCCGTTCCGGCGGGGATTTCCTCGGGAGCCTCTCAGCTGGCGGAGATGCCGCGGGCTGGATAGCCTCGCTGCGGGCTGGGGGAAATTTCGGAGCCGACGTGCACACAGCAGGCCAGAGCAGAGGTTACGGACTCAAAGCTGCGAAAATCGCGGGCGACATCATCGGCGGCTCGTGGCAAGTGGACGCCGGCGGGGTCAACAAAATAACCGCTGCCAGTTCGCAGGCTGGTTGGAGCCTCAACACCAACGGATTCATCCGCAGCCTGTACTTCCGCAACGACTTCCGCGGGCAGGTGGTTGCTACGGAATGGCTCGGCAGGATAAAGGTACGCGGAAATATGGAAGGTGCGAGCGTCTCGGCTGGGCAGGGACTTGACAGCCAAGCGGCCCTGGCGGATCTTCGCGTCTATGGCCTGATGAGCAACAGCGATGTGTTGGTCGCGGGCTGGATTAAAAAAATTACCGTCGGAGCTGTAACAGGCTCGAACGTCTTCGCCAGCGTAGACACCGCAGGCCTGGCCAACGGCGCCGTGCCCGCATTGGACAGCCTGCTCACCGGCGGGAGGATAGATTCTTTCACCACGCGAGGCCTGGCAAGCCAGGCCAATTCGTTCGTCAACAGCAGGATTGTTGCGGACTGGGTTGGCAAGGTAAAGCTAGCTTCCTCGTCATTCGATGAAGGCGGAGATGACTTCGGCGTGGTCGCCAATCGGCTTGACAAGTTTGACACAACCTAAAGTAACATGGGCGTCTCGCCCATGTTTTTTCTGTTTTCTGTTTTTTCTGTTTTCTGTTGAGCCTGTTGCACAATTCGGGCCTGACAAAATTTGACATGTGAATAATGTGCGTTTGGTGGGTATAACGCGGCTAATGGATTGATTTGAGCACTGTGAAAGGATTCTCATGGCTTATAAAAAATAGCGGCGGGCGTCTCAGTTACACTTATGAGCTGAATCTAACGACCAAGCTCACCTGCCGCTATGGAGCGCCAGCGGAATAGCGGTCAG
>JAOZNE010000289.1:0-2357 GCA_029933955.1 Phycisphaerae bacterium | reverse complement strand
CCACGCATAACATTTTAAAGCTGTGGCGTAGCGGAAAAGCCCGCTGGGCGCAAGAGCAACGAGCATTTGGGCTGATTGGTACAATATTTTGTTTCTCAGCTGGCCAGACATGATTTGAAAATGTGAGAGAATTGAATTTTTGACAAAAACTGTGCGAGAACGAGATTTTTGAGCCACCTCTCTTACGCGGCTATCGAATCCAATGGTTGGATTCGAGAATTATCGTGCAACAGGCTCGAATGATAAAAAGAACAACATCCGTGTTCATCCGTGGTTCGCTGTTTTTGTTTTAAAAAAAATTCGTGCTCATTCTCATTAGTGTTCATTCGCGGTTTTGCTGTTTTTCCCTTTTCTTTTTACTGATAACTGAGTACTGATAGCTGACAACTTATAACAGAAAGTTTACAAATATGAGTACGAGAGTGATAACAGTGCCAGAGGCGAACAGTTCCTCGATAGCCTTGGCTGGGCGAGAGGGTGCTTCAGCCCTGCGCGCGGGTAAGCTGGTTGGCTTTGCTACCGAAACCGTCTATGGAATCGCGGCGGTCGCGACGAACAAGTCAGCCCTGGCTCGGCTTCGCAAACTAAAGTCCCGCCCAGCTGCTCCATTCAGCGTGCATGTAGCCTATGCGGAGGACATCGCAAAATACGTCAAGCATGTCCCGCTGCAGGCTCGCTGGTTGGTAGAGCGGGCCTGGCCGGGGCCTGTAACGTTGCTGTTGGAGACCGGCGGCAAGCTGGCATCGCCCCGGCTGGACAAAACGCCAGGCCTGCACAAAGCTCTGACCCTCAAAGGGGTCATAGGCTTGCGATGTCCCGACGAACCCGTCGCCCGGGCGATGCTGAGCAAGGTGAAAGATCCCGTCGTAGCTCCCAGCGCGAACCTGGCGGGGGAACCCTCGCCGCACACCGGCGATGACGTGCTGCACACTCTCAACGGCAAGATCGACCTGCTTCTCGACAGCGGCTTGACCCGGTTCGCCAAGGACAGTACCATCGTCCGATTCCAAAACCAATCGTGGGACATACTTCGGCTTGGCGTGATGGACGAACGCATGATCCGCCGGAGCATGAAGCGGAAAATCATCTTCATCTGCACGGGAAACACCTGTCGCAGCCCGATGGCAGCAGGCCTGGCTAAGAAGATGTTAGCCCGGGAACTGGGCTGCAAAGTGGGACAATTGCGAGACCATGGCGTGGAGATAACCTCCGCGGGACTTTGCGCAGGGCCTGGCAGCAAGGCTGCTCCCGAAGCGATACAAACTGCCGGGGCGATGGGAGCGGATATTTCGCGACACCGCGGTAAAAATTTGACCAGCGAGTTGATAAAATCCTGCGATATGGTATTCTGTATGACGTCGTTTCACTTGGCCCAAGCCCAACGCCTTGCCGAGAACAGCAAGAGCGGGCACCTGAAAGTTCAGATGCTCGATGAACAGCAGGATATTCCCGACCCCATCGGCGGGGACCTGGGCGTGTATGAGCAAACGGCAAAGCATATAGAGCAGGCCTTGCGAGGGGCCTTGCTCGAAGGAACCAGGTAGACGCAAGCGTAGCCCGGTGCGGGCATATGAGAAAAGGTTATGATTATGAAAATCGCAATAGCTTCGGATCATCGCGGACGGGCTGCGAAGGACAAGGTCGCCTTGTTTCTGAGCGAGCTGGGACATGAGTCTCTGGACATGGGCACCAACAGCGCCAAGAGTTGCGATTATCCGGACACCGCTTATCCCGCAGCCAAGAGCGTCGCGACGGGCCAAACCGACCGAGGCATACTCATCTGCGGCAGCGGGATCGGCATGAGCATCTGCGGGAACAAGGTCGCGGGCATCCGGGCTGCACTCTGCCATGACGAACTGACCGCGGAGCTTTCCAGGCGACACAACAACGCCAACGTCCTCTGCCTCTCCAGCGACGCTATCGGCGAGGAACTCATGCGGCGGATCGTCAGCACCTGGCTGAAGACAAATTTCGAGCCAACAGGCCGACACGCCCGCAGAGTGGAAAAAATAGGCTGCATCGAAAAAGACCAGGACCCAGCCTCCTTAAACAAAAAAACAACTGGTTGACTGGTTAATTGGTTGACTGGTAAAAAATCACAAACAAGTAGCCCCCGTGTCGTTCCCGCGAAGCTTGTCCTCGACCTGATCGGGGAGCGGGAATCTAGTCTTTTTTCTCCCGCCCCATGGCTACTCCGCAGACCCGCGGTGTAGCCATGCCACCCAATTCTCTCTGGATTCCCGCCTGCGTGGGAATGACACGTGGGGGGGGCTGGGCATTGGCTATTCATTGGTCATTGAGCATTGGTCATTCCCAGCACTTATTTGTCACGCTTCAAAATAGTTGTTGTCTTAAAC
>JAOZNE010000288.1:0-2363 GCA_029933955.1 Phycisphaerae bacterium | reverse complement strand
TGCCACGGGCTGGTCGGTGGTTAGGAACGCCCCCGCTGGGACGATCCATATTTCCACTCGGCGGTTGGCTTGGTTGCCCTTTTTGCCGGGCTTGTTCGCTGCGACGGGGTGATACTCGCCGAAGCCCATTACCGCAATCCTGGCCGGTGCCATGCCAGCTTTTTCCAACACCCGCTGCACGCCGACAGCGCGGTGGGCGGAGAGGTACCAGTTCGTCGGGTGCCTTCGTCGCGTGGCGGGCCTGCCGATGGGTATGTCGTCGGTGTGGCCTGCGACGTAGACGGCGAACTTCTTGGCCTGGGCGCTGTTGAGTATTTTCGCCAGCTTGGCCAGGGTCGCACTGGCCTGGGCGTTTACGATATCGCTGCCGGGCGGGAAGGTCAGGTCGCTTTTGAACTTGACCATGCCGCGTTTCTCGTCGTAGCTAGCCAGGGCTGGGTTGTCCGCTGCGAACTTTCGCAAGGCCTTGTTCAGCTCGGCTGGCAGGGGATTTATAACGATAGTCCGAGGCTTGGCAGCCAGCTCGTCATACATGCTCTGGAGTTTCTTCAGGCCTGTCGTGAGCTTGGCGTTGGAAGCCTCCAAGCCTGCGATTTTCTTGTCTCGCTGGGCCAACTTCGCGTTGCTCTGGGCGACCTGCTTGGCGAGCTGATCCTTCTCGACCTGCAACTGCTGATTGTCAGCCATCGCGCGGTCAAGTCGCTCGCCCAGAGTGCGATTGGCGGTACGAAGCCTTTGTTCCTCGCAGCCAGCCGAGGCCAACAACAGCCCAGCTACAACAATAGATACCGCCGCGGTACGAAGTGTTTTGAGTGTCATGTTTTTCATGGAAAGATCCTTTCTCTATAAGGTATCGAAACTGGTTGCGGGAAAATCCGCTACCCGCCGAACCCGTTACCGTTGCCATTACCGTTTTCGAAATTTTGCTGAAACGCCTTGCCGACGAGGTACCCTGCGCCGCCTGCGATAAGTGTTACGACGATCACCGCTACGAGGAGTATCGACATATTGCCATGCAACGCGGTGAGGAACCTTGGCTCGGCCTGTCGCTGGGCGGCCAGGGCCACGGCAAGGACTATCATCATTATAATCGCCGCACCTACCAGAAGCCCGGTGAACATACCCGAGATGGCGTCGGTCGATTCGTCTTCCTCGATGAATACGGTTTCCGTCTCGACCCGCACAGTTCCGCCGAGTTGACCCTCGGTGCTGTCGAGTCCCATCCCGCCGGAGGATATCCCGCCGGAGGACGTCATGCCCTCGAGTCCGCTGCTCAGGCCAGCTTCGATCAGTCCGCTGCCCAGCCCGCTGCCCGTGATGCCTTCCATGTCGTCCAGCACTGGGCCCAGGGAGGTGTCGTCGCTCTCGCGGGTCAGGTCCAGCAGGCCCGAGCCGCTGCCGACGCCCTCGAGGGCAATCTGGTCGTCAAGCGACGGAGCTATTTGCGTTTTGGCTCGCGGGTCAGCTTCGTCGATTTCGAGGTCTTCGTCGTCGAAGATGCTAATGCCCTCAGCTGTGATGACGCTGTCTTCCTTAGGCTGGGAGGCCGCCGGAGCGTCAGCTGCGGAGAGATCCGGAGCGACGCTGAGGCCTAGTTCCTCCGCCAGGGCTTCGATGTCCGGGCCCTTGAAGAGGTCTTTATTGCCGTCGCGATACATTTGCAGCTTGCCGGACTTGGCATGCTCCATCAGCTGATCCTGCTCGATGCCGAGCACCTGGCAGGCTTCTTCCACGGAAAGATACGCTTTGCTCATATGTTCTAACTCCCAGCCGGGCTGCTGGCCTCGACTGCTGGTTTGGCCTGGGCGTCCCTGGACTTCAGACGCCTCTGCTTGTTTATAATTCTTCGCACCTCAGAGGGCGACATTTCCTCGGGCGTGTTATACGCGTCGAGCTGCACGTCATAGGCATACGTCCGGGCTGCTACAAGCCGAAGCTGGCGATCCCGCGGCGTGAGCTGATATACGCAAACCGTGCTGTTCTTATAATCGACCAAATACAGCCCATAAGTTTCGCGAGATATTTGCCCAGCGACAACAAAAATATCGCCCAGCCGCTCCGGCCCAGCCGAGGAGCCGCTCCCGCCCGCTGCGGTAAAGCCCAGCGAGACCAAAAGCCCAGCCGCCACGACACCCAGCCCGGCAACAATCAGCCAACGACCCCAGAGAATCTGACCAGGGCCTGACGGCGAACTAACCGCGTTTGTCATAAGCCTGAATCCTGTCTGATGTTCGGATAAATACGTCGGCTGGATTATAGACTACCGACAAAACCTATTGCAACGCTTTTTTAGCGAAATTCCCCGCCTGTGTACGAGAAGTTTTTCTGGCGGGGCCAGGCGGCACTGCGTTGAGCCTTCCAAT
>JAOZNE010000287.1:0-2366 GCA_029933955.1 Phycisphaerae bacterium | reverse complement strand
ATTATGTCGGCGTGCGGGTGATAGACCTCGGCGGGCTGATAAATGTCAACACGGCAGGACGCGACGCCTACGGCGATGCCAGCTACACCATGCCAGCCGCCATTAAACCCGTTAGCGTCGGCCTGTATGATTTCCTCGGGTCGACATTGTTCGGCAATATCAATACCAGCCGCTGGACAACCGTCGATGGCGGCGTTACCAATGGCCGAAATAATTTCGATGTCCTGGCAACAGAAGCTGCCGAGCATCTTTTGACGCCAGTTCCAACGGGCAGCAATGTTTTCAACCCTTTTGCCATCGGTGATGAGATGTATCTCCGTTACTTGGGCACCGATGGTTTGACGGATACCGGCCGGTTATTTGAGGCCGGCCCACTGGCACCCAATTTTAGAAGATACCTGACAACATTCAACTGCTCACGAATACGGGTACGACATCCAGAGGCAAATAGTGACCCGTTGCTCGATTTCAGAATACAGACTGAGTTGAAATCGGCAAGCAGTACAGATGCGGAGGTATATGCAAGTATTCTGCGAATGCTCACCAAGTTGCCGGTTGGCAAGAATGATGGCGCAAGGCAACGGATGGCTACCCACTATGTGGCCAATCTCAAGGCCTACGAGGCCAATGGCTCAACAGGTTGGCCTTGGAGTTTTACCTGCCCGGACATTGGTACATACACCGCCTACGGTGTAGTTCCTCAGCCTGTCATAACAGAAGCGTTCGCCAAATTCACAAAGAGTACAGTGACTGAACCTCCACCCCCCCACGATGACAAGTGGGTGGCTGCGGTTGAGGTTTTTGTTCCAACGAATGCGGTAACGACGGGCTTGACCTTCAAGCTCGCTGGTCAGACTATTAGCCTCCCGACGGCAGGAAATCGAAAAGTTTACTGGAACTATGGCGGGGCTTATGCAACTCCAGCTGAAGCCCAGGTTGATTTGCCTGATTACGATGCGTCGTGGGTCCTTATCAGCGACCCCAATCTTAGCTTCTACGGCGGCAAGACAGTAAAGCTGGAAGCGACTAACGGGACAACCACCATTACCATCGATCAGGTCAGCAGTGCCGACCTGAAGCACGATGCTACGAATCCGACCGATGCTACGGAGATTGATGATATCCGTAGAGATAGCAACCCGGCGCGAGCAAGGTACAATCTGGCAGCTTATTTACATGATACGAATCCGTCGAATGCCAAACTTGGCTCCGAAAATGGCCTTGTCGAAACGGATGTGTTGGATCCGCTGGCTACCTACTCTGTTCCCTTGGAGCAAAAGGCCTCCTCCGTTGTGAATCTGGGCGAGTATCTGGAAGTTTATTTTGCCGGGCACAGCAAAGATGGTGCAGTCTTGAAGCCGTTTACCAAGAACATTCTGTCTACGACTGACAGCAATTTGTTTGACGATGTACTTGTGCGAGGTCGGCTTGATGTGCATCCGAAAGATATTAGTCATGGCGATTATGTGGCAGGCGATTATCCTGATGTGCCAGCCGGAGCGATGTTGAGCGAATTTTTTTGTTTCATTCCGCCGGATAACACGCGAATTGATGAGGCGCCACCGCTCAAATACTCCAGAATATATGGCCGAATCAATATCAACACCGCGCCTAAAGCCGTTTTGGCCCGACTACCATTCGATCTGACTGTTACGATACCAGGCCTGACCGACCCGACACTTACCGCTAGTGATGCTGCCGATTATATCATCGCCTATCGTGACAAAAACGACATAGGCAGCATGTTGTATAAAACTACTGGTAGAAATGTGTCTGGCGTTACTAACTTGAGCAATGCCCATGGATTTATGGCGGCTGGCGAAGTGGGTGTTCCACTGGTTGACTATGTAAACCAGGCGTATCTAGTAGCTAATCCTACCAAGACAATCGACAATCTGGAACGGATAGGCGAGTACATCAATGCTCGCAACAAGCTATATCGTTCCATTAGCAACTTGATAACGGTTAATAGTGATGTTTATGCTGTTTATATTTATGTTAAGGCGAACGAGGAGGGGGCTGCTGGCACGGCGGATGCTAAGTCGGGGTGCGAATGGCGGTATATTGCTGTGATTGATCGGAGTAATTGTCGGGCTGTGGATGATACGCCGGCGGTGCTGCTGTTTAGTGAGCTAAAATAATCAGGAGACAGGAGTCAGGATTCAGGATTCAGTAACAGCAGAAACAGAAAGAGTTATCAGTTGTCAGTAACAGCAGAAAAAGAAAAAAAGAATGACAAAGAAATAAAAACAAGAAATTCGTGTCATTCGTGTTCAGCTGTTTTTGCTTTTACTGACTCCTGACTACTGATTACTGACTCCTGACTCCTGTCTTCTGAACCCTGCTTCTCGGAGCTTTGATATGGG
>JAOZNE010000286.1:0-2367 GCA_029933955.1 Phycisphaerae bacterium | reverse complement strand
CGGTAGTCGCGACGGTTCAATAGGCTTGCTTCGGCGGGGTTGGACACGAACCCCAGCTCGACGAGCATAGCGGGGCAGCGGGTTTTTTCCAACACGCGTAGTCGTTTGTTGTGTTGGCGGACGCCTCGGCTGGGGGCGAAGCTTGCCAACTGACGCACCACGCATTGGCCCGCTCGGTGCGAGCGAGACCCCCGAGCTTCCCGCTTGGGCACATAGACGGTGAACCCCTTGGCCTGGCGATTCCGGGCCGCGTCGGCGTGGATGCTGACGAACAAGTCAGGCCCCACGCGATTGGCCAGTCCAGCCCGGTCGTCCAGCGGAATGAACACGTCGCTGCTGCGGGTCATGCGAACCGTAACGCCTCGCTGCCGCAACAGCTCGGCCAGGGCGTTGGCGACGTCCAGGACGACGGTTTTTTCGTAATGGCCCGCGGCACTGATTGCCCCGCTGTCCTTGCCGCCGTGGCCAGGGTCTATCACTACCACGCCGATGGACGCAACGGCGATGGGCCTGGGCTTGGCGGGTCTGGGCCTGGTTGGTTTTACTGGCGGGGTCGCTTTGGCCTGGCGCAAGGCCCGGCGAATTTCGCTCCCCAGCCCAGCTGGCAGCATCATCGTTCCCCCGCGCGGATATATCTCCGCGTCGGTTGCAATCTCCTCGCCGTTGACGTAGACGCAGCCTCCGGGGGTGGCAAAGACGGTAACCGTGGCGACGTCATTGCTCAGCTTGGCCAGGCTGTGGTTACACTTGGTAACTCTCATACCCAGCCTGGCAGCCAGGTCGTGGACGCTGATATCCTGCTGCAATGGCATGGCTTCGGCCTGGCGATGAAGTTCGCTCTTGCCGCAACCTGCCAACAGCCCAGCTGCAACAAGGGCCAAGATGCAAAACATTAGGCGATATTCGCGCCTGGCCATTTACGACGCTCCGGCTGGTCTGCCCGTCAGCAGGCAGACAATAAGTATCGCGACCCAGGCTGCGAATATCAAAAACACCAGCCACAGTCGCCAGGGCGAGAGAGGCTCAGCCCGGTCGGGTATGCCATCAGCGGAGACGTCGATGGGCATCGGCAGGGGTTTCTCAACCTGGCCCGACCCGGCCTGGGTAGCCTGGGCAGTGGGCTTGCCGCTCTTGCGATTATTGTTCCTGGCCTGCCTGCTCATTTGTCTTCTTTCAGCCTGATTGAGTGGGTCGTGTCGAAATCTCCCAGGTCGAAGACGTCGCGAAAATCTTCGAGCGAGTCTTCTTCCGTCCGCCGCATGAAGCCGTGTTCTATCAGCAGGTAGACCATTTGGCCAAAGTCGATACTGCCCTGAACGCCCCAGTGTCGCAAAATAACCGGAGCCATCAGCCCATAGCGTTCCCGAGCCAGGTCGCGCAGAGACTCGCAAAGTTTTTGGCCCGAAATATGATTGTCTCGGTCGCCCTGACCAGCCTTGGCGCCGTGGACATCCTTCACCGCCCGAGCCAAGCCCTCGTGCAAAAAGTTGAACGCCTCTAGACGATAGCGGCCATCGTCCATAATAACCTTCTCGATATTCCGGGCCTGGTCGGAACCAGCCTGGGGATTTTCCTGTTCGTTTGGCATTTTTCGCAACCATCCCATAAATAGCAGAAGTTTGGTTGTTAATTCTACGAGTTTTTGCTTTTACCGATTACCAACAACTGGTTATTGTTTATCTCTGTGTACACCCGTGCCATCATAGCTAGACCGCAACCCCGCGCGGGGTAGCCAGGGTCGCAACCCGTTGCTATGGCACGACGATTTCGGTGGTCGTGGTGGACGTGTTGCCCGGCGTGGTTTGCGGGCCTGTGCCCTGTCCGCCTGCGGGCCAATCGCCCTTGCGCCACTCGGTTTCCGGGTCGGTGTCCTGCCGCTCCGAGTCGCTCCAGGCTTTGCCGATAACTCGGCCTTGGGCGTCGAACAACACCGTGCCACTGAAATGCTTGTCAACATTGACCCATCGCCATTTCCGCGTCCACTTGGCATCGGGGGGCCCCAGGATTTTCTCGACCTCCCACTGAGCCTGGCCCTTCATGACCATCGTGTCGAACCGTTTCTGGGTGAATTTGTCGCAGCCTGCCGCAATCGCAGCGATGGCAACAAACGCCAGAAGTAACAATACAGTACGTTTCATGTCAAAATCTCCCTATTCTGGTGAGTCCAATTTGAAAACCCATAATCCGCTCTTCCGTCAGACAACCAAAACAGCCCGCGGATAGTTTTTTATACAAAAAAAGTTGGCAGTTATCAGTTATCAGTTATCAGTAAAAACAGAAACAACAGAAACAGCAGAAACAGTAAATAACGAAAAAATGACCAATGCCAAAATACCCCCAGCACTTATTTGCAGGAGTATAGGATAG
>JAOZNE010000072.1:5011-9245 GCA_029933955.1 Phycisphaerae bacterium | reverse complement strand
AGTTTTTTTCATCGGGCCTGGGCTTTGGCGCACCTGAACCGCGTCGAGCAGTATGCGGTATCGGCCTGTGGTGTAGACCTCTGCTGATTTTACCGGTCTGGACGTCAGACGAACCCGGACGTTCGGCAGGCCTTGGAATTTGAGCGGTTTTTGCGGCACAGCGGGGGCGACGAGAGCGGGCTTTTTGCAACTGGAGAGAATCAGCGAGCCAGCCAGGCAAGCCAAGAGCAGCAGCACTATCGGCAAGGCTGGGGCAAGTCGCCTGAAACCAGCATATATTTGGTCGCGTTTCATTCTGCTGTAACCGGGAACAGAGAACCACTAATGGACACTAATGAGCACTAATTAAAAAAACAAAAAACAGCGAACCACGGATGAACACCGAGAAACACGGATTATTGTAAAAAAAGTTATCAGCAATCAGTTGCCAGTAATCAGTAAAAGCAAAAAAAGAATAGATTCCCGCTTGCGCGGGAATGACAAAAACAAAAAAACAATTTCGCGTTTTTCGCGTCTTTCGTAGTTGCTGTTGTTTTTGCTGTTTTTGTTTTTGTTTTTGTTGCTGTTGCTGTTGTTTTTGTTTTTGCTGTTTTTACTGATAACTGACAACTGATAACTTTTAGTTTATTCTTCTTTGAAGTCCAGTCCGAACTCGGCTAGTTTTTGTCTCATTTCGCTCATGCTGGTTTGGCCGAAGTTTTTGATTTCCATCAGCTCGGCTTCGGTCTTGTCTGCCAGCTCGCCTATGGTCGAGACGCCGAGCTGTTCCAGCACGCGTTTGGCTCGGACGGAAAACTCTATTTGCTCAAGTGGCTTGGCTCGGGTTTCTTCGTCCGGCTCGTCGAAATCGAGGTCTTCGTCATCGTCCAGCAGGTGGAAGCCCTCGCCGTCCTCGGCGTATTGACCCAGCCTGAGGCCCTTGGCGGAGAGCATTTCCTTGATTTCCTTCAACGATGTTTCGCCGAAGTTTTTATAGTCCAGCAGGTCTGGCTCGCTCGTGCGGACAAGGTCGCCCAAGGATCGGATATTCATTTTCTTCAGGCAGTTCCTCGCCCGGACGGACAGCTCGAAATCGGTTACGGGGATATCCAGCACGGCGTTTCGCTTGGCGATAATTTTGGCTTGGTCTTCGTCGTAGTACATACCCGTCGAGGCTTGGGCATCTTTCAGAAACAGCCTGGCCCGGGGGTGGTTTGGGCAGGAGGCCAGGAGTTTTTGGAGGCACTTCGTAGCCTGGTCATATTGACCTTTGTCTTCGTAAAGCACAGCCATGTTCAGCAGCGCGTTGGCGTAGACGGGAGGCTGGGCTAAGCACTCCTCGTAGAGTTCCAGGGCTTCTTCCTCCTCGCCGTGGAGGTCCAGCAGGTAGGCCAGCCTGAACGTCGCTTCGGGGTGTATGCGATTGTTCCGAGCCTGATCGTAGGACTTGATAGCCTCCTCGCATTGGCCTGTGATTTCCTGCAGCAGACCCGTGAGATAGAAAATATCGTCGCTCTGGCCCAGGGCTCGCTGGAGCCTGTTCACCGCGACCTTGGCCTGGTCGATCCGCCCGGCCATGGCCAGGCACTCGACGATAAGCACGTCGATATCGTCGCCCCAGCCCTTGGCCTTGGCGCGGTCGAATGCCTCGCGGGCCTGGTCATACTTTCGCATAGCCCGGTAGCATTGGCCCAGGAAGTAGAATCTGTCTTTGTTGTCTGTCGCGGCGTCCAGAGCTTCGATAGCCTGGTCGTAGCGACAGAGGATGTATCGCGCGATGCCCACCTTCAGGGCGGAAGCTCCGCTGGGCGAGGGGTTCTGCGCTTCGATGTCAGCTACGATCTCGCGGAACTTTCTTATCGAGTCGGTGGTCTCGAACAATTGCGAGATCAGCTCCTGATAGGTTTCCAACGACCAGATGTCCTTGGCTGCTACTTCCGCTACGGTGTCCATAGAGGCTTGCGTCATTTTTTCTGCTCCTGATATCTGCTGCGAATAATTCGTTCATGTTCAGCGGGCGTTGCAGTGCCAGCTGAATCGGAGTATTATAGCGATGCAGGCCTGGACTGCAAATAGAATTGAACGCCGGAAGAGCATTTCAGATTTCAAATTGCGGATCGGGCTTGGTCGTGAAACAATCCGAAATCCGAAATCTAAAATCCGAAATAATGTTTTCTCCTGCACGCAGAGGCATATATGAAAGACGCTCGGGTCAACGACAAGCCGATCTACCTTATTATCAATCCCCATAGCGGATATGGCGGGACCCGGCTGCTGTTGCCTGAGCTTCGCAGCAGGATTCGTCGGGGCGGGCATGAGCTTGTGGAATATGTTACCCGTCATGCCGGCGACGCAGCGAGGTACGCCAACGAGATAGCGCCCCAGGCCTCGGCGGTGATAGCATGGGGCGGCGACGGCACGGCCAACGAAATAGCCAATGGCCTGGCTGGCAGCGATGTGCCGATGCTCGTAGCCCCAGCTGGGACGGAGAATCTCCTAGCCAAGGAGCTGCGAATACCGCGCAGCCCAGCCAGGCTGGTCGAGCTGCTGGAATATGGGGAAATAATGCTCTGCGACGTCGGCGTTATCAATGGCCAAACGTTTCACTCGATTATCGGGGTGGGGTTCGACGCCGAGGTCGTCCGCAGGCTCTCAGCTTCGCGGACGGGACACATATCGTATCTGAGCTACTTTTGGCCTGTCTGGCGGACATTTTGGGAACACGATTTTCCCGACATCCGCGTCCTGGCGGACGGGCAGGAAGTTTTCAGCGGGCGCGGGCTTGTGTTTGTGGGCAACGTCTCTCGCTACGCCACCGGGCTGAGAATATGCAGAGACGCCAAGTTCAACGACGGGCTGTTGGACCTGGTGATATTCGAGTGCAGCCGGCAGACGGGGCTGTTGTGGCACGCAGCCTGGACGATGCTGAGACGACATCCGCTGAAGGGCGACGTGATTTACCGCCCAGCCAAGACTGTCCACATCGAAACGGAAAACCCGCTGCCCTGCCAGATGGACGGCGACGTCGGGCCTGCCACGCCGTTGGACATTTCCGTCTCGCCGGTTAAGATGAGTTTGATAGTCCCGCCAGAGACGTACAGCTCTGGCATTTGGAACTTTGTGCCGCCCTGGAAGGAAGCACCGCTATGACCTCAGTTGATAACGATAATCTCCCGAGCAAGATTTCCCGCATAGGCCCCGTCGAGTTTGGCGGGGGCGGATTGTCTGTAATAGCAGGCCCGTGCATGGCCGAGAGTCTGGATATCTGCATGGGCGTGGCGAGCCGGGTGAGGGATATTTGCAGCAGGCTGGGGCTGGGGTATGTCTTCAAAGCCAGCTTCGACAAAGCCAATCGCTCGAGCGGCTCGGGGTATCGAGGCCCGGGTATAGAAACGGGCCTGGCCTGGCTGGGCCAAGTGAAAGAGCAGCTTGGCCTGCCCGTGCTCACCGATATTCACGAGCCAGCCGAGGTGCCGCAAGTCGCAGCAGTGGCTGACTGTTTGCAGATACCAGCCTTTCTCTGCAGGCAGACAAATCTGCTGATAGCTGCGGGCCAGACGGGCCGGCCTATCAATATAAAGAAGGGGCAGTTCATGGCTCCGTGGGATATGGGCAATGCTGTCGAGAAGGTCAAAGCGGCGGGGTCGCAGGACGTCCTGCTGACCGAGCGCGGCACTTTCTTTGGCTACAACAGTCTCATCAACGACATGCGATCCATCCCGCAAATGCAAGAGTTCGCGCCGGTGGTTTTTGACGCGACGCATTCGGTGCAACAGCCCGGCGGGCTTGGCAACGCATCCGGCGGGCAGCGACAATACGCGCCGGTGCTGGCCTGGGCTGCAATAGCAGCTGGAGCTGACGCGCTGTTCATCGAGACACACCCGGATCCGGATAACGCCCTGTCCGACGCAGCCTGCCAGATACCGCTGGAGGAAATAGAAGACGTCCTCAAAAAAGCATCAGCAGTTTTCGCCGCCAGCAGAGCGTAAAACAAGAAAAGAAAGTTATCAGTTATCAGTAAAAGCAAAAACAGCAACAGAAACAACAGCAACTACGAAAGACGCGAAAAAACGCGAAATTGTTTTTTTGTCATTCCCGCGAAAGCGGGAATCCATTCTTTTTTTTGCTTTTACTGATAACCGACAACTGATTACGGACAACTTAAGAAACGGAGATTTGATGCGGATTTCTACTGACTTCCATGATGACGATGTTGTTTTGAACTTGGCTGGCGATATCGATAGCCGGGGCGCTG
>JAOZNE010000072.1:0-4911 GCA_029933955.1 Phycisphaerae bacterium | reverse complement strand
CATGATGACGATGTTGTTTTGAACTTGGCTGGCGATATCGATAGCCGGGGCGCTGACGGGCTGGCGGTCGAGCTGGACCGGGCGGAGCATAGCTGTCCCGGGCGGGTCGTGCTGGACCTTGGCGGTGTCGATATGATAACCAGCGCGGGGCTTGGCACGATTATCATGAGCTACAAAAGACTCACAGCCAAGGGCAGAACCCTGGAGCTGCGAAACCTTCAGCCAAACGTTCGGCAGGTGTTTCTGATGACCGGGCTGGACAAACTTTTGAACCTCGGCACCCAGCCCAGCGGGGCCCAGGCTGATAAACAAACCGACGCCCAGCAAACCAAAGACGCCACTGCCGGTGCCCAGGCCATGCGAAACGCTCGGCGATTCCTAGGCCAATTGCTGGAGAATCTCGACATCGAGCCAGGCCAGGCCGAGCGGGCGGTGGGGGATATTTTCGCCCTCTGCCCAACCTTGCCGGACCACGCCCTGCTGAATGCAAACTCCGCCCGCGTCCGTGAAACCCTAGCCGACCTGAATCTCCCAGCCAGGCTGGCTGAGAGCCTGAAAAACAGGCCCGCCGAGATGCACTCGCGGATTGAGCCTTACGCCGTCGGCATGGACAGCCTGCTGCAGGTTCGTTGCGGTAACGGCAGGCTGGGGGAAACATTCGCCGGGGAGATCGCGCGAGTTCAGCTAATCGATACCGTCGACCGCAACGAAACGACGCTGCCCTTTATGTTGTACGATGGCCTAGCCATTCCGCTGGGGGACAAGTCGTTCGACATGACGCTGCTGAACTGCGTGTTGAACCGTTGCGACCAGCCCAGCGACGTTCTGGCGGAGGTCATCCGCGTAACGCGCAAGCGAATCGTCGTCATCGAATCCATTCACCTCAACGAGACGCAACGGCAGTTCAACATGTTTTTCGATTGGCTGTTCAACGAGGTGCTAAGCCAGGCCGGGCCCGGGGCGCACAACTTCCGCAAGCACGACGATTGGCGATGGTTCTTCCGCGACGCCGGGCTGGCAGTCCGAGCAAATGTGGACATGGGCCTGGACCAGGCAACCTGCCCGGAATATCACTGGATGTATGTCCTGGACGTGCCGGAGAGATAATGGTGGCATAGCCACCCCCGGCTGTGTCGTGGCATAAAAAAAGCGTGGTTGCAAACACCGCAACCACGGCACCCGGCTGTGTCGTGGCATAAAAAAACCGTGGTTGCAAACACCGCAACCACGGCACCCGGCAACCACGGCACTCGGCTGATTACTGATTACTTGAAAAACATTCGTGTTAGTCCGTTTCTATTCCTATGAAAATATTTATTGAGACAATGGGTTGTCAGATGAACAGGCTCGACAGCGAGCTGGTGGTCGAGCTGCTGCGACAGGCTGGCTATGGTATTACGCCTGACCGTCAGGGGGCTGACGTTGTGCTGTACAACACCTGCTCCGTGCGCGACCACGCCGAGCAGAAAGTTTTCTCTCGGCTAGGTGCTGACGTCGTTCGTAAACGCAGCGGGGCTGGGCCAATCGTCGGAGTCCTGGGCTGCATGGCCCAGAGGCTGGGCGAGAAACTGCCCAAAAAATTCGCCGGCGTGGACATCGTCTGCGCGCCAGGCCAGTTGTTCATGCTGCCGGAGCTTATCGAATCTGCCCGGGCTGGTCGGTCGTCGGTCGCGGTAGACCCGGGTCGCGGGGAAGCTCGCAACCTCGCCGGGCGCGAAAATTTGGCGATGGGCAGCATGGAAACTCTCGACGCCGGGCGAGACCCGGCCAGCGGAAACTCCGCAAACTCCGCCCAGGCATTCGTCCGCGTGATGCGAGGCTGCGACAACTTTTGCAGCTACTGTATAGTCCCGTTCGTCCGCGGGCCTGAAACCAGCCGAGCCCCCCAAGCCGTCGTCGAGGAGGTCAAAAAACTCATCGACGCCGGGCGAAGCGAGATAACGCTCATAGGCCAAACCGTCAACAGCTACCGCCATGCCGCCGGCGAGTGGACGACCCGCTTCAGCGATTTGCTCGCCCTGCTGTCCCCCCTGCCAGGCCTGGCCAGGCTCAGGTTCGTAACCAGCCATCCCAAAAACTTCGGGCCAGACATCTTCCATGCCATGCGAGACCTGCCCAACCTCTGCCCGTATATCCACGTCCCCGCCCAGTCCGGCTCAGACGCGATGCTCCAGGCTATGAACCGCCAATACACCCGAAGCCAGTACGACGAACTCATCGACCAAGCCAGGCTGACCGTGCCGGATGTGTCGATCGTGAGCGACTTTATCGTGGGCTTCCCCGGCGAGACGGAAGACGACCACCAAGCATCCGCGGAACTCATCCGGCGCAGTGGGTATAAGAATTCGTTCATCTTCAAATACTCGCCCAGGCCCGGCACAGCCGCTGCCAAGCTGACAGACTCCGTGCCGGACGATGTCAAAAAACGACGCAACAATGAACTGCTGGCTGTGCAAAAACAAGTAGGCTTGGCGCATCATCGCAAGTACATCGGGCGGGACATGGCGGTGCTGGTTACGGGTCCGAGCAGACGCAGCAGCAAGCAACCCGCCACCAAGCCAGGCCAGGTGCAACTCATGGGCAGAACGACCGGCGACCACATCGTGGTCTTCACCGGAGCTGAAAAACTCACAGGCCAATACACAGCCGTAACCATAACCGACGCCAACGACCTGACCCTCTTCGCCGAACTCAAAAGCTAGTACTCCCCAAAACCAACCATCATGCAGCACAGCCGCCCTCAGCTGTGGCTTTGGCCATAAAAAAAGGCTCTCCGCTACTTTTGGATCGCGGGGACTTTTAGTTCGTCCGGTAGCGAGGCTTGTCTCAGCTTTAGGTAAAGATAAGCGTTGTCGCTGTGGCTACAGCCTCGATGTATCAATCTTGCGAACAAATTATTGAACCCTTTCACGCGGCCATGGCACCCAATCCTTTTTTTAATCAAAAAAAAATCCGTGTAATCTTCTTCAAAAAAATCCGCGTAACCCGTGGATACCTGTTCCCTGTTTGCCTATTCCCTGCTTTTAAAAATGCGTGCCGCCTACGCAGGTTTTTTCGTCGGTGCATTCCAGGCAGGATTCTACCAGGTCGTTCATGGTGGTCATCGCTACGCAGATAGACGTGTCCGCTGCTCCATAGTATATTTTCACGGTGTTGTCTTCTTCGACGATAGCTCCGCAGGCGAAGCAGACATTGCCCACGTCGCCGACGCGTTCGTAGTCCGTTCTTGGCGAGAGCAATGGCTCGACGCATCGGCCTACAACGCGGGCGGGATTTTCGAGGCCCAGCATTATCGTGCCGATGCGATATATAGGCCCAGCCGAGGTCATCTTCACACCGTGATAAATCTCAAGCCAGCCGTGGTCTGTCAGAATCGGCGGAGCTGATGCACCGATGCGGAACTGGTCCCAGAATCTGGGCCGAGGCGCGCAGACCAGTTCGCTCTTACCCCAGTGTTTCAAATCCGGCGAATATGACACCCACATAGACCCCACGCCCTTACCATAAGGCCGATCGAGCCTGGTGTACAGGCCATTGATTTTCTCGGGGAACAGCACGCCGTCTTTGTTGCCCGGCTCGGATATTATCGCGATCCGCTCGTAGCTGTGGAAGTCCTCGGTCTGGGCCAGCGCGATATAGTGGCCATGCCCGCTCACGGCGGTGTACATTATATAGTACTTCCCGTCGATAACAGTCAGCCTGGGGTCTTCGATGCCGTTTTCTTCCCACGTTTTCCAAGGCTCGTGCTTGCTTGGCATCATGCACGGCGTCGGCTCGACCTCGAAGTGCAGCCCGTCGCCGCTATGGGCCAGGGCGAAGAAGGAATATCCCTGTTGGCCTTCGATGCGGATGATGAGATAGTACGTATCCTTCACCTTGACCGGCGTGCCGTTGAAAACGGTGTTGCACCGATAGGGAATATCTTCGAGCGTGAGGATAGGGTTCCGCCGCCAACGTTGCAGCAGGTCTATGCCGTGTCGGATAGCCATCTTACTTATCCTCCATCGAATGCATGTAGTCCTGCACGACCGCACAGGCCAGGCAGAATTCGGTTATTTCGTCTATCCGGGCGGTGCCCAGGCAGATGCAACTGTCGCTGGCTCCGTAATAGACCCAGACCTCCTCGTCGCGGACGATGGCGCCGCACGAGAAGACCATGTTGGGAATATCGCCGACGCGCTCGTATTTTTCGCGCGGGCTCAGGATGGGAATGTCCGACCGGGCGATAACTTTCGACGGGTCTTCGCGGTCGAGGATGGCCGCTCCGAGCCTGACCAAAGGCCCCGCTGAGGTGTCCTTGGCTCCGTAATACAGCAACAGCCAACCCTGGTCTATTTCGATAGGTACCGCAGCTGCCCCGATTCGGCTGGCGTCCCAGTAGCCGCCTCGTGTGGTCATTATAACTTGTTCGTCGCCCCAGAAGTCGAGGTCTTCGGAGAAGCTCATCCAGAGATTTCCACCTGCGGGTCTTTTGAGCAGGGCATATCGGCCATCGATTTTCTGCGGGAACAACACGCCGTTTTTAACGTCAGGCTGCGACACATAACCCAGAAACTCGACGTCCTGGAAGTCTTTCGTGCAGGCCAGGCCCAGCCTCATGCCAAGCTCGCTGTCAGCGACGTAGGTGATATAATACTTGCCGTCCAACGGCGTTATCCTCGGGTCGCGAATCCCGAAGGTTTCGTAGATGGCACGCGGGCCGCTGGTGGGCGGAGCCATGAAAGGCTTGGGGTCGACCGTGAAGTTGATGCAATCTCTGCTGCGGGCGCGGTAGAACAGATTATGGCCCTGGAGCGACTCGATATTCAGCAGCATCATAACGTCGCCATTGAGCTTGGCGATGCCGGCGTTGTGGATATCGCTGCACCGGAAGCTCAGGTCGGAAATGGAAACCAGCGGGTTCCCGTCCCA
>JAOZNE010000285.1:0-2376 GCA_029933955.1 Phycisphaerae bacterium | reverse complement strand
CTTGTCCTCAATCTGATCGGGGAGCGGGAATGAAAAAACAGAAAACATGAGCGAGACGCCCTACTAAAAAGGCGTAGCCCAGCACTTATTTGCGAAAAACCGTCACATCATCAAGACAGTGTCGATTCTTCACAAATAAGTGCTGGGCTACGCCTTTTTAGTTGATGCTTTGAGAAACGAATTATTCGCTCTATTCTTTGGTGCCTTCTTCAAAGCTCGCTTCAGCAGGTTCTTCAGCACTTGCTTCAGCAGATTCTTCGGTTTCCGCTTCTTTGTCATTGTTTCGGATGGCGGAGATAATTTGGCTCCCCATTTCTCCCAGCATTCCACTAACGCTGGACAGGCCTCCTCTGCGAGGTTCTGCTGTTTCCGCCGGGCTCTCGCCATCTTCGGCTGCCCACTGGGCACGCTTCAGGCTCAGGCCTATTTTGCGGTCTTCGATATCCACGCGGAGAATCTTGACCTCGACCTCCTCGCCAAGCTTGAGTAGTTCCTTCGGATCGACCTTGCTGTCAGACAGTTCCGAGACGTGCAACAGGCCCTCGAGGTCGTCTTCCAGCTCGACAAAGACGCCGAAGTTGGTGATTTTCGTAACCTGGCCATGGACAATTTGGCCTGGCATGTAGTGTTCTGGAATCTGCCGTAGCCAGGGGTCTTCGGTCAGTTGCTTCAGGCCCAGAGCCACTCGCATCTTGTCCTCGTCCACCGCCAAAACGACGCATTGCATTTCGTCGCCCTTCTTTATCAGCTCGGAAGGATGGCCTATTTTTCTCGTCCAGCTCAAGTCCGAAACGTGCAACAGCCCGTCGATACCTTCTTCGATCTCGATGAACGCGCCAAAGTTCGTCATGTTTCGCACCGTACCCGTGATGACCGTGCCCGGGGGGTATTTTTCCTTCACGACCATCCAGGGGTTGTCCTCAGCCTGCTTCATGCCGAGCGATATTTCCTGCTTCTCCTTGTCAATATCCAGAACGACGACTTCGGCGTCGGTGCCTTCGGAAACGACCTCGGAGGGATGGCTGATTCGGCGTGTCCAGCTCATCTCGCTGATATGGACAAGCCCTTCGATGCCCTCTTCCAGCTTGACGAACGCGCCGTAGTTGGTGATGTTGACCACCTGGCCCGCAACCTTCGAGCCGATAGGATATCGCTCTTCGACCCCGTCCCAGGGGCTTTTGGTTTTTTGCTTCAGGCCCAGGGCAATTTTCTCTTTCTCGCGGTCGACACTCAGCACAACGCACTCGATTTCCTGGTCGATCGTTACGATTTCGGAGGGGTGATTTATTCTGCCCCAGCTCATGTCCGTGATATGCAGCAGCCCGTCGATGCCGCCAAGGTCTACAAAAGCTCCGAAGTCGGCAATGTTCTTGACCGTGCCCTTGCGGCGTTGGCCTTCTTCTATCTCTGCCATCAGGGCGTTCTTCTGCTCGCTGCGTTGTTCCTCGATGAGTTTGCGACGCGATACTACGATGTTTCGGCGATCTTCGTCGATTTTGAGAATCTTCGCCTCGATCTCCTGGCCGATGTACTCGCCGATGTCGCCAGGCCTGCGGATGTCTACCTGCGAGGCTGGCAGGAAGGCTGGCACGCCGATGTCCATCAGCAGCCCGCCCTTTATTTTGCGGGTTATCTTGCCGGTAACGACGTCGCCCTCTTCGTTGCTGGCGATGATTCGCTCCCACCCTCGGATGCGGTCTGCCTTGCGCTTGGACAGCTCGACCAGCCCGGATGCGCTTTCGACGTCTTCCAGAAAGACCTCAACTTCCTGACCTGGCTCGATGGCTTGGGGGTCGGAAAACTCGTTGATATCGATCGTGCCTTCGCTTTTCAGGCCTACTTCGACAATCACGTCGTTGCCGACCACGTCGACAACCCGGCCTGTGAGTATCGTGCCGACTTCGTGCTGCGTGGTGTCCTGGATGATATAGCCCAGCGAATCCTGATCGAATTCGCCCAGGGCTGCGGAAAGTTGCTGCTCCAGGTCGTTGTCTGTGATGTTAAGAGATTTGATTAAATTGTGATCAACCATGCTTGAAATATCCTATCGTTCCTGTCGTTGTTGTCAGCGGCGAAGTCCGGCTCCCTATGAGCACGGCACCGCTGGCCGTCGTGTTCGCCCGACGACCGGGCCGACCAGACCACCTGGCCAAGTTTGTATGTTGTTACATATCGTTCGTGTATGTCATTCGTACGCCGGTGCCGTTGGTTGCGGAATCGGCTGGAAACATTTCTATTCTAAAATCGAAACGTTGTAGTCTACCAAGTTCAGACAAGGAAACAACATCTTTTTACAAGTTTTTTTGGGGTTTGGGGGTTGGTGTGCGAGATTAAACCCTGGTCTTACCATTGGGCATCGTGTGTGGGCATAAAATT
>JAOZNE010000071.1:4583-9275 GCA_029933955.1 Phycisphaerae bacterium | reverse complement strand
CTCCTGAATCCTTTTTTACGAGGTGTTTTATGAAGGTTTTTGTCGTCAATTGTGGTAGTAGTTCGATTAAGTATCAGTTGTTCAGCATGACCACCGAGAAGGTGTTGGCTAAGGGTGTTGTCGAGCGGGTCGGTACGGGCGACGCACTGTTCAAGTTCGAGGGCGAGAAGACCAAGCTCAAGACTTCGGTCAAGGCGAAGGATCATACCGCAGCTATGCAGATTATCCTGGCCAAGTTGGCAGACCCGGACATCGGCGTGCTGAACAGTATCGACGAGATCGAGGGCGTAGGCCATCGCGTGGTGCACGGGGGCGAGGACGCGACGGCTTCCTGCCGAATCGACGAGAAAATTATCGAGATTATCTGCAAGAACGCCCAGTTGGCTCCGCTGCACAATCCACCGAACCTCATGGGTATCGAGGCAGCCATGGCTGCGATGCCTGCTGTGCCTCACGTGGCGGTGTTTGACACAGCTTTCCTGTCCACCATGCCTCCCAAGGCCCACCGCTATGCTGTGCCCGCTGAGTGGTACACCAAGCACGGCGTGCGGCGGTACGGCTTTCACGGCACAAGTCATCGCTACGTAACCCGCCGGGCTGCGAGCCTGCTTGGCAAGAGCGTCGACACGATCAACCTTATCACCTGCCATCTGGGCAATGGCTGTTCGATGACGGCTGTACACAACGGCCTGGCTATCGACCACTCCATGGGCATGACGCCGTTGGAGGGGCTGGTTATGGGTACTCGCAGCGGCGACGTAGACCCAGCCGTGCCGCTGTATATGGTTGGCAGGGGCATGACCGCCAAAGAGGTGGACACAGTCATGAACAAGAAGGCGGGCCTGCTTGGCCTGAGCGGGCTGAGCAACGACATGCGCGACCTGTTGGGGCATCGCGACCGCGGCGAAAAAAGTGCCGAACTGGCTATCGACATGTTCGTTTATCGTATCGTGAAATACATCGGCGCGTATTTCGCCATTCTCCCAGCTATCGACGCGATTGTGTTCACCGGCGGGATTGGCGAGAACTCTCTGCCGGTGCGACAGATGATCTGCCAGCAGCTCCAGCGATTCGGCGTTATCTATGACGACGCGCGAAATCAGACGACCGTCGGCGGCAAGCGGGGCACGATTACCGCCAACGGCTCGAAACTGCCAGTGTGGATTATCCCGACGAACGAGGAGTTGATGATAGCCCGGGACACCCAGCGGATAGTTACGGCAGGCCACTAAAAACTTGTGCTGCAAGGCCAAAGGGAAGATAATGGCTGGTTGACCGGTTAACTGGTTGATTAGTTGACTGGGAAAAGATTACAAAACCGGAAACCCGTGAACCAGTCAACCAATCGAATGGAGTTATTGCGATGAGTAAAGATTATAAAATCGGCATTGTTGTCGGGTTGTTGATCCTGGTTGTTGGCGTGACCTACTACTCCGTTACAGGGCGGAAGGATCAGCCAACCGAGCCGCAGGCTGTCCAGGAAGAACAGGCTGACAACCAGACTATTGTGGACGCCGGGCCCGCTGATATGCCTGCTGGGCCTATCGAGGTAGCTTCCCCGGTGGACGCCGGGGGCGGGCCTGAAGAAGCAGCCAAGGAGTGGGGCAAGAAATGGAACATGCCCAAAGATCAGCCTGGCGAGAAAACCGCGACCAAGGCTGACGACGCTGCCCGGGCGGTGGTAAAGCTCTCGCCGGTAACCAGGCAGGACGACGCCCAGGCCCAGGTCAAAGTTCTCCCCGCAAAAACACCCGCCGAGCCAGGCCGAGGTGAAACCAGTTACGCCTCGGAAAAGCAAGGCTCGGGCGACACCGACGGGAGCTACTTCAAGCTTGACTCCGACGCCCCGGCAGCCATGGCTGAGGAGGCGCCCCCGGCGGCGCCGGTTTCGTATCAGCCTCAGCGGGTGGTGTATCGCGGCAAGGATACTTATGTAGTTCAGTCAAACGATTCGCTGTACAAAATCGCGGAAAAAGTCTACGGCCCAGCTATGGGCAGCAAGTGGCGACTGATCCGCCAAGCCAATCCGGACGTGGACCCAGCGACGCTTTCGGTCGGCACGAAGCTGCGGATTCCGCCGCTGCCAGCTGACAAGCCTGCCCCGCCAGCAACGCCAAAGCCGGTCGGCCTGACCTCGACTGCGACGGGCCAACGGACTTATATTGTTTCCAAGGGCGACCGGGCGGGACTTTGGGGCATCGCGAAAAAAGTGTACGGCCAGGGCAAGGGCTACCAATATGTGCTGATACAAAAAGCCAATCCGAAGATAGACCCGCGCCGGCTGCGGGCTGGGATGAAGCTGATTATTCCGCCCCTGCCAGCAGCCACCGCCCCGAGCGGCACGGGCACGAGCGTGTATCGCGGCGGCACTCAGGCCAGCTCGGGCCGACGGACGTATGTGGTCAAACGCAACGACACCATCTGGGGCATCGCGCAGATAATGTATGGCGACGGCAAATACGCCAAGCTCATCATCGACGCCAACCCGAAGATAGACCCGTCGCGCCTCAAGCCAGGCCAAAAGCTGACCCTGCCCCCAAGCCCAAAACCAAGGCCCGCCACCACCCGCAAAAAGCCCAGGCCAGCTCGCCCCGCCAGACCCACCGCCCCGCCACCAGGGCCAGGCGAACCAGACTTCGGACCGTAAATTTTACAGCGAATTCGAAATCCGAAATCCGAAACAAATTCGAAATTCTAATATCGAAATTCTAAACAAATCTGAAACCCAAATTTCGAAACAAATCCACAGTCAGCCCATAATCAGTAGATGGGATGGATAGACAGCTCCGACGGAGCTGAAAAAAGCGGATTGATATTCTGAATATCCACGGCACTGGCGATGAGGGGTAGTTTACTGGCTGGTTTTGAATCTGGAGAAACGTATGAGATTTTTTTTGAGCGTTGCGAAAGTTACGAATGTTGCGATGGTCTTTTTGTTGGCGGGTGTCGCTTTTGCACCGGCTGGTTGTCAGCGGGACAGCGATGGCAAGCTGGTCGCATGGGGTAAGAAGAAATCCAAACATCACAAGAAAATAGTCGTCCCGCCGGAAGTAGCTGGCACGGTTGCGGAAGTCGCATCGCTTATCAGTGGCGGCGACGCGCCCATCACGGGCACGGGAATTGTGGTCGGGCTGGACAAAAAAGGCTCCTCGGAAGTGCCTCCCACCGCCAAGCGGAAGCTCAAGGCCTATCTCACCAACGAGATAAAACTAGGCCGGGCTACTTACAATCTCGAAAGCGTAACCCCCGAAGCTTTCCTCAACGACCACGACACCGCAGCTGTCAGTGTCGACGCTGTTATCCCGCCCGGCGCGCCCAAGGGCACGCGGATAGACGTAGCGGTTTCCGCCTTGCCTCGCACCCAGACCACCAGCCTGGCCGGCGGCGTGCTGCTGCCGACCAGGCTGCATTGGGACGTCGGAAAAGTCAGCGAAAACAAGTATCTCAAATCCCTGGGCTGGGCGGAGGGGACGGTCTTCGTCAACCCGTTTCTCGACCCCACAAACCCCTCCGACGCGCCGCGATATCGACAGGGCGTAATCATGAACGGTGCCAAAGTCGTGCGAGATATGCCGATCCGTCTGGAGCTTCGCAAGCCGAACTACCACGTATGCCGCACGCTGCAAAAACGCATAAACGAGCGGTTCTCCGCGCCGGGCCGAAAAATCGCGGTCGCCAAGAATCGCTACAATATCGAGATAAAAATCCCCCCTGGGTACCGCAAAAACTACCGCTATTTCCTCAAGCTGCTGATGCATCTGCCCCGAACAAGTGGCCCGGCTGCCTACGAAGCTCGCGCCAAACGCGTCGCCCGGGCCATGCTCCGTCCCGGTGCCAACCACGACGGTCTGGCCCTGGTGTGGGAAGCCATGGGAAAGAGTATCCTGGCGACCGTGCAGCGGATGTACTCCTCGAAAAACCAGGCTGCGTCTTTCTTCGCCGCCCGTGCGGGGCTTAGGCTGGGCGACAAGCACCTGGCTGGGCCTGTGGTTATATCTTTCGCGGTAAAGCCCGGGCCTCATCAGCTCCTGGCTATCAAAGAACTAGGCTATCACGCGGACGTTCTCGAAGCCACCGCTCCGCTACGAAAACTCCTGGACGACCGCAACGAACTGGTGCGGATTTACGCCTATGAAGCTCTGCTGGCCCGGGGCGACGATACGTCGGTTACCCGGTACAATGTGGATGGGGAATTTCTGGTCGATATCGTGGATACCGCCGGCGAGGCTGTGATATACGTCATTCGCACCGGCCAGCCCAAGATCGTATTGTTTGGCCGAAATATGCCAATCGCGAATCCGGTTTTTTACTGCACGTCCGACAAAAACGTAACCATTTTCAGCAAAAAGGCTGACCCCGCCGCCAAGGAGCCTGAGCTGTGGAAACCTCACATAGCGGTCTATCGCAAAATCCCCCGCACCGAACGCCGAAGCGACGAATTCCGGGTGGGTTTCAAGGTTTGGCCCCTGATTCGCGTCTTGGGTTCCCCGCCAAGACCAAGCCGAAAAACATGGGATATTCAGGGGATTGGCCTGACGTATAGCCAAATTGTCAGCATCCTGTGCAAAATGTCGCAACAAAATCTCATCGAGGCAAAATTTGTCTTGCAAAAGCCCACGGAATTGCAGAAGATATACCAGCATACACCGTCTGTGGGTAGACCCGACAAGCCAACCCGCTAGATGTTGTGGT
>JAOZNE010000071.1:0-4483 GCA_029933955.1 Phycisphaerae bacterium | reverse complement strand
GGATTTGTTTCAGGGAAGAATGAGATGAAGCTGAAAAAACTTATCACGACTGGGTTCAAGAGCTTTGCCGACCGTACTGAGTTCGATTTCGACAACGGCATAAGCTGCGTCGTAGGCCCCAATGGCTGTGGCAAGAGCAACGTCGTCGATGCTATCAAGTGGGTGCTCGGCGAGCAGTCAGCCAAGAACCTTCGTGGCGGGGAGATGATGGACGTTATCTTCAACGGTGCCGCAGGTCGCAGGCCTAGCGGGGTCGCCTCGGTAACGCTGGAGTTCGACAACGCCGAGGGCAAGCTCCAGCCTGTCGTCAATGGCGACGTGCAAACCTGCGACACCGTCTCGGTTACCCGCAGGCTGTTCCGTTCAGGTCAGAGCGAGTACCTCATAAACAAACAGCCCGCCCGGCTTCGCGATATCAAGGAAATGTTCCTGGACACAGGCCTGGGCGCCAACGCGTACAGCATTATCGAGCAGGGGCGCGTGAGTGAATTTCTCCAGGCTACGCAGGAGCAACGGCGGGCGTTTTTCGACGAAGCTGCGGGCATCAGTCGATACAAACGCCGACGGGTCGAGACCATGCGAAAGCTCGAACGGGTCGAGCAGAACCTGCTCCGCCTGCAGGATATCGTCGACGAGGTCGCCAAGCGCCTGCGTTCCATCAAGCTCCAGGCTGGCAAGGCCCGCAACTATCAAGCGTATGCCGACAAGCTCCGCGAGCTGCGGGGCGTGCATTTCCTCAGCCAATATCACATCATGAAGTCCACCTGTCAGCAACGGCAGGGCGGCCTGGACGTGTGCATTGAAAAGCTGGCGACCATCAATTCCCGCATCGCGCAGCTGGAAACTTCTCAAACCGCTGCCCGGGCGGAATCTGCCCAGCTGGAGCAGACCTCGCGACAGCTCCAGACCAGGTTGTCGAGCGTCTCAGCCCAGATAACCACGCTTCAGGAGCGGGCTGATATGCAGACCAGGCGGGTTGAGGAGCTTTCCGAGCAGATATTGGCCAACACCTCTCGCTGCGAAACGCTCGAAGCCCGCATCGAGGACTGCGCCAAAGACGTTGCTACCGGCGAGCTTGAGCTGAAACAAATTCTCACTCAGGTCGCCCAGCTCCGCACGCAGAGCGACGCGGTTTGTGAATCTTTCGCCCAGGGCGAAGCTGCTATAACCGCCATCAAGGTTCAGCTGGACGAGGAGCGGACGGGCGTGGCGGACATTCTCCGCCGGGCTTCGCAGCTGCACAACGACGTGCATAAAATCGGCATGCGTCGTCAGGGTCTCGAGGGCGACAAGGTTCGCCTAATGGGCCGGGCTGCGGAGGTGGCCGAAGATCTCAAAGCCCTGCTGATAGAGCATGGTCAGATTACAGCCAGGCGAAAAAATTCGCAGGAACTTATAGACGAAGCTCAGGTGAAGTTGGAGCAGGCGCAGACGGGCGTAGCTGGGTTGGCAAGCACAGAGGACGAGCTGACCCGTAACCTTTCCACCAAACGAGAGGCCCGGTCTACCCTGGCTGGCAGGGCACATTCGTTGCGCGAGATGCATCAACGGCTCGAGGGCATAGCGGAGGGTCCAAAGCGTGTGTTGGAAGCCTGTCGGGCGGGCAAGCTGAGCATGATACACGGTATGCTGGGGGACTATATAGAGACGGATATTGCCCACGCGCCGCTGGTCGAAGCTGCCCTGGCTGGGGCTGACCAAAGGCTGATCGCAGCGAACTTCAGCGAGGTTCGCGCCGCAGCGGACGAGCTGGAAGACGTGCTCGGTGCCGGCGGCAGTGTCGAGATAGTTTGTCTCGACCGCCTGGGCGAACAGCCCGGCGACGACGTTTCGGTAACAGCTCCCCAGGCTATCGGGCGGGTGCTGGACTGGGTGCGGTTCGAGCCTTGGCTGGAGCCTTTGATGTGGCAGTTGCTGGGGCATACGCTGGTAGTTGCCGACCTGGCCTCGGCAGCCTTGGCGGCGGAAGTTACGCCGGCGGGGTATCGGTTCGTAACCCTGGCGGGGGAGGTTCTCCAGGCCAATGGCAGGGTTAGGCTGGGCGCCGCCAACCAGGCTCCGGGCGTTATTGCCCGAGGCAGCGAGCTGGCGGAGATCGAGTCGCAGATAGCGGAGCTTGACGTCAGCATAGACGCTCTGCAACTTCGCAACGACGAAACCCGGGCCAGGCGCGAGGATCTGGAACATCAACTCCAGACGCTCCGCAAGGCGATATACGAAGCCAACTACGAACGGGCTGAGTGCGACAAAAAACTCACAGCTCTGAACTCGAAGATAGAGCAACGCCGGCAGGAAGAGCCTTTGCTAAGTCAAAATATCCTCGGCGTCGAGGCTGATATAGACGCTGCGGTTCAGGCTGAGCACGAGCTGAAAGACAAAGCGGAGGAGCTTCAGCGGATAAAGGCCCAGCGAGACGAAGCCCTGGCCAGGCTGGAGGAGCAACTGGAAACTGCCCGGGCACAGCAGGAGCAATTGGCCGAGCGACGGACGGAGCTGAAGGTGGCTGTGGCGGAAATACAGCAGAAGGAATTGGCCTTGCGCGAGTCTATCTCAGCCCTGGCGCGACAGCGCGAGGAGATGGACGCCACGGCAGCCAAGGCCAAGGCTGATATCGAACTGGACCGCCAACGACGGGCTTCTGCCCAGCGGGAGATCGAAAAATCTCGCACGCAGGTCGAACAGCTTTATGCCGACAAGCAGGCTCTGGAGCAGGAGTTCAGCGACGTCGAGGAAAGTCGCGCAGGCCTGGGCGAGCAGCTCGAAGCTATAACATCGCAGATGGCAGCCAAGCGAGACCAGGCCCAGCAGGTAAACGACGAACTCGGCGACCAGCGGGTAGAACTAAGTCAACTCGACGCCCATATCGGCGACCTGATAAACCGGGCCAACGACGAGATGCAGATGGACCTGACTGAGCTTCACAAAAATTATCAACACGACGAAGACCGCGACTGGGAAGCGCTGGAAACCGAGATGCACGAGCTTCGCGGCAAGATAGAACGCCTGGGCAATGTAAACCTCGACGCTATCGACGAGCAGGAACAGCTCGAACAGCGACACGAATATCTCGGCGCCCAGATGCAGGATATCGTCGACTCGCGGAAACAGCTTGAGGAACTCATCCGCAAGCTCAACAGGGAATGTCGCGACCGGTTCGTCGAAACTTTCGACGCGGTGCGCGAAAACTTCCAGGTACTCTTCCGCAAGCTCTTTGGCGGCGGCAAGGCTGACGTGCTGCTGACCGACCCGGACGACGTGCTGGAAAGCGGCATTGAGATAGTCGCCCGCCCGCCCGGCAAGGAGCTTCGATCGCTCAGCCTGCTCTCCGGCGGCGAGAAAACCATGGCTGCCCTGGCGATGATTTTCGGATTCTTCCAAGCCAAGCCCTCGCCATTCTGCCTGCTGGACGAGGTCGACGCCGCACTGGACGAAGCCAACAACGAACGCTACAACGCCATCGTGCAGGAATTCGTCCAGCTAAGACAGACGCAATTCATCATGATATCCCACAGCAAGCGAACCATGGCCATCGCCGACGTCCTCTACGGCGTAACGATGCAAACCCCCGGCGTCTCCAACCGCGTAAGCGTAAAATTCGCCGAAGCCGAGGCCCTGGTAGAAGACCTCGAACCCGTCGCCTCGTAAGAATGTAGCGCAGCCTGGGTGCCGTGGTTGCGGTGTTTGCAACCATGTGACGATATCGTGGTTGCAAAAACGCGGTGCAAAAAACGCGGTTGCAAACAACCATAAAATTCACTATATGAGCCTGTTGCACAATTACCCAGGATTTTCATAAGTCCTTTATTTATGTGGAACCAATCGACGCAGAATAAGGACTTATGTTAACTGGCTAGAATTATGCAACAGCCTCGAAGACTGCATAAAACCTAACGCCTGCGATGCCTGCGCAGCAGCGCCAGGCCACCCAGGGCCAGCAGGCACATCGTCGCAGGCTCGGGGGCCAGGGCTAGATCCAGCCCGTACATTTGGATATCGTTGGCTGTGCCGGTGATTTTTATGAAGTATGTGCCGGCGTCCAGGCCAATGCCCGTTAACAGCTCGGCCTGGCCCAGGCCTGTAAGGTTCGCCAAGCCAAGCGAGCTCGTCCCGTCGGTATCGAAAAGTTCCATCGTCACGAGTATTCAGGTGTGCAGATTATAACACGACTTGGCCTATAGGGGGTATTGTCAAGAGGAAATCTAATAAAAAACACATTTGGCATTGCAACTCGTTGTCGCGAAAGAGGTTGTGTTGTCAGATACTTGTGGCCGCCGCCATGATTTTGCATTGGGGAATCTCGTGGTTTTCGTAATTTACTCAGATTTGAGCCAATTTTTCTCAAATTTTGTGCTTGCCAAGGCTTGGTTCCGATACTATAATAACTTTGACTGACCGGTCAGTCAAATAGAGAAGGGGAGGCGACGGCGTGGCTGGGGGGGGTAGCAAAGGTTGGCAGGGGGGGGCGACGGCGTGGCGGGGGGGG
>JAOZNE010000070.1:0-9319 GCA_029933955.1 Phycisphaerae bacterium | reverse complement strand
GTATGTTTATTGGTTAAAATGTGACTAACAACCGAATTTCTGCCGTCTATGGGATGGCTGTGAAAAAAACAGAAAAAGAAAAGATATTCGAATTTCGGATTTGTTCACTTCACCGGCAGGGCTAGTGTGATGAACTTTTGGGCGGTGTGGGTCTTGCCTGTGAGGTAGTCGATGAATTCCACCCGGACGGTGATGTCGGGATGTTTCGGCGGGGTTTTCCAACGGCAGAGAAAGCTGAAATGCTGCGTCATAAACCCGCCAGCCCAGTGCTTGCCGATCTGCTCGACGGGATAACAAAACTCGCCGAGAAGCCTTTGGCCTTCTGGCTGGGCGAGGTCGAAGAGCTGAATTTTCACGTCCCCCGCAGCCTTGACCACGCTGCCAGTCTGGTCGATAGGTTTGAGAAAAACCTTCACCGCGTCCTGGCCCACCTTGCGGTCAAGGTCCACCCCGCCGGTGTATTTACCCAGCGAAATATGGTCTACAACAAAAAGTTTCCCCAGCCTGACCTTGCCAAGTTTCTGCAAGGTCGCTATCTGTTTTTCCTGCTGGGACTGACGAGCAGAGAGCTTTTCGACCTGGGCGGTGAGTTGCTTTTGACGAGCCCGGGCCAAGTCCAGCTCATTGAACACATCCGCATCCCCCTCAGGCCGACAGCCCGCGCAGAGGATCGCGAGGGCAAGACCGACTACCTTTAATACAGTCGGCTCGGATTTCATCAGTCGCCTTTCGTCGGTTCGGGCATGGTGTTGAGGATTTGATCCACACAGCCATACTCGACAGCCTCAGCTGCGTTCAGCCATTTGTTGCGGTCGCAGTCGTGTTCGATCTCCGCAGCCTCCTTGCCCGTAGCCCCGGCGAGAATGTCGTACAGCCTTTTGCGCAGGCGGAGAATTTCCTGAGCCTCGATGTCCAGCTCCGTCGCCGGCCCGGTCAGCACGCCCGATATCAACGGCTGGTGAATCAGCACGCGACTGTTGGGAAGCGTGTATCGTTTGCCCTGCGTGCCACCTGCCAGCAGCACAGCCCCCATCGAAGCAGCCATGCCCACGCAATAGGTGGCAACATCGCATCGCACGAACTGCATCGTGTCGTACATCGCAAGCCCAGCTGAGACGCTTCCGCCGGGGGTGTTGACGTAGATGTTGATGTCGGACTGGGAATCTTCGTTGGACAGAAACAGCAGCTGGGCCACGACGAGATTCGCCATGGCGTCGTCAACCTGCCCGCCGATGAAAATAATCCGATCTCGCAAGAGTCGGCTAAAAATATCGTAGCTCCGCTCGCCTCGGCCCGTCTGCTCGACCACGATCGGAATCAAATGTTGGTTCATTGTCATAATTATTCCTATAAATATCGAGGGTACCGACTATTTGCCATTCGTTTTCTTCCTGACCGCCTTGCGGTCTTCGAGAATCTCGTCCACAATGCCATAGTCTTTGGCCTGGGTGGGCGTCATGAATCGGTCGCGTTCGGTTTCTTCCGCTATTTGCTCGGGGGTTCGCCCGGTATGCTCGGCGAGAATTGTATTGAGCATCTTTTTGGACTTGAGAATCTCCTCAGCCTGGATTTTGATGTCCGCAGCCTGGCCTGTAACTCCGCCCCAGGGCTGATGGACCATAACCTTGCTGTGCGGCAGAGCAAACCGCTTGCCCTTGGTGCCCGCCGCCAGAATAATCGCAGCCCCGCTGGCAGCCTGGCCGATGCAGTAGGTGCACACGTCGCAGCTGACGAAACGGATCGTATCGTAAATAGCCAGCGTATCGTCCACCGACCCGCCGGGCGAGTTGATGTACAGGTGCACTTCCCGGGTGGGACTTTTGGACTGCAGCTCCAGCAGACGCATGATAACGCTGCCGCCGGAACCCGGGCCGATTTCGCCCCATAGAAACAGTATCCGCTCCTCAGCAAGCCTTTCTTCCAGCGTCATCTCGCGACGCTGCGAATACTCCCGGCTGACGTGCGCGCCGCTATTATAGGCCTGGCCAGCCTCAGCGTCAAAACCCAAAGCCGGGCCCGGGCCAACATGGTTCGTCTCGAACATATTTAAATTCCTTCAGGTCAATCAGTCGTCGGCTTATTCGTCAGAACTATCTTCGGTTTTAGCAGCGGACTTCTTTGCCGATTTCTTGGCAGTTTTTTTCACAGCCTTCTTCTCAGCTGGCTTTTTGGTGGCAGCTTTTTTGGCGGTTTTCTTGGCAGTCTTCTTGGCAGTCTTCTTCTCGGGCTTAACCTCGACTATCTTCGCATCTTCCAACAGCTTGTCCAGCACCTTGTCGTCCCGCACTGACATAGCAAGTTGCTCCAGCGAACCGTCCGCGGAAAGTTCCTGGCGGAGACGCTCGGGGCGCCGTCCATACTGGGCAGCCACCTGCGAAATCCGGTCATTTATCTCGCCCTCGGTAACATCGATTCCTTCCTGCTCAGCTATCTTTGACAGGACGAACGAGAGTTTCATGTCGCTCTTGGCCCGCTGGGCTGCGTCGGCTTGGAGCTTGGCTAGATGCTCCGACACCCGCTCACGAGGGACGCCCATCTGCATCAACTGAACCAGTTGACGCTGCAACATATCGTTGGTGTGTCGGACAACAGCCCCTTCGGGCAGCTCGAAGTCTACCTTGTCCAACAGCTGTTGACATATCTGCTGGCGGAGCGAGTTTTGCACCTCTTGCTCAACCCTGTCCTTCAGCCTTTCTGCTATGAACTCGCGGAAGGCTTCGAGCGAACTGAACCCGCTGGACGCCGCGAATTCCTCATTAATCTCCGGCAGAACGCGGCGGTCAACCTCATGCACCGTCAACTCGAAGGCTAGCTCTTTTTCTCGCCAATCCTCGTTGGCGTGCGTCTCGGCGGCGGTGGCTTTCAGGGTTACGACATCGCCGACCTTTTTCCCAGCCAGCTCGGTCTCCAGCTCCACCAGGGGCACGCCCTCGACCAGGCCGGCTGCGACTTTCAGCTCTACCCGCGGATTGACAAACTCCACGCCATCGCCGGTTATCTTCGCACTGACGACCACCGAGTCGTTCGCCTGGGCTGGCTCGTCGGTCTTCTCGAAACGCGCCCGGCCCTCGCGGAGATTCTCGATATACTCATCAATCTTCTCGCTGTCGACCTCGAAAATTTCCTTGTTAACCTCGATGCCCTTAAATTCCGGCAACTCAAACTCAGGCTGAACTTCCACCTCGAAATCGAAGCTCATATCACCCTCAGCTGGCAGCTCGATATCGTCGAGTTTGATATCAGGCTCGCCCATCGTCTTCAGCCCGGCGTCCTCGATAGCATCGCCAATCGACTCGCCGATGATGGCGTTTCGCACGTCCTTGTCGACATCTTTGCCGAAGCGTTTTTCGATAAGCCTACGCGGAGCTCGGCCCGGGCGAAAACCTGGTATCTGGGCTGAGTCGTTCAGCTCGCCGAACATCTCGTTTCGCTTGGCGTCGATACGGTCTCGGTGCACCGTTACGGTGAGCTTCTTTTTGAGCGTGCCAGCCTCTGCTACCTCGACGGTATTTTTGGGCAGATCGTCTTGCTGGTCGTCCTGGGTTTCGTTTACTTCGGGTTTCTGGGGTGCCTCAGCCATGGTTTATCTCCAACCACATGACCCGTTGCGACCAGCCAGGCTACGCGCCAGGCCCCGGCAACGGATACTATTCTCAGCCGGTCACGAGCCGGCAACTACGTGAATTGCAGAATCTACGCAAACAACACGATACTGTCAACAATAATCGTGGATGAGGGAATAGGGAAATGGCGAATTCCGAAGCTCGAATGACTAATCAATGACGAATTCAAAATAACGAAAAAATACCCAATGACCATTGAATACCCAATGGCCATTGAATATCCAATGCCCGATGTTTAATGACCAATGCCCCTCCCGTGTCATTCCCTGCCAGAAAATCCAGCCACTCGCAAAATACAGTGTCCGGCAAGAGCTGTCTTGACGGCGGAGCGTTCAGGGCGTACAAATTGGCTTGTGCTGTTTTTATAAGCCCTTCTCATTCCCGCAAGCGGAGTTATTACAAATGTCGAAGCAACAAGACCTGGTACAGGCTAGCGAAAAAGTTTTAATCGAAAATTACGGGCGTCTGCCATTCGCCATGACCCGGGGCCTGGGCGCGAAAATATGGGACGCCGACGGGCGGGAGTATCTGGACTTTTTCCCGGGCTTCGGAGCCGGCGGCGTCGGCGGACATTGCCACCCCGCGATCGTCCAGGCTGTACAAACCCAGGCCGAGCTGCTGTTTAGCCATGGCAACCTTTTCACCAGCGAGCCTCAGGTAGACCTGGCCCAGCGGATAACCGCCCACGGGTTCGGCGGGAAAGTCTTCTTCTGCCACAGCGGAGCCGAAGCCAACGAGGCCGCTATCAAACTCGTGCGGCTGGCTGCTCGCGGCGGGCAACGCCAGGCCAACGGACCTTACAAAATCATCAGCTTTCATAATTGTTTCCATGGCAGGACTCTTGGCGGGCTTAGCATCACGCCGCCGAGTTTCCAGGCTGGGTTCGAGCCGATGTTGCCGGGCAGCGTGCAGGTTCCCTATGGCGACATCGACGCCGTAGCCAATGCTATCGACGAGCAGACCGCGGGGGTTTTCGTCGAGCCTATCCAGGCTGAGGGGGGCATGAATATTCCGAGCGTCGAGTTCATGCAGAGCCTGCGAAAACTCTGCGACCAACGCGGCGTCCTGCTGGTGTGCGACGAAGTTTGGACAGCCCCAGCCAGAACCGGCGAGTGGTTCGCTCATCAGCATTACGGAATTACGCCGGACGTTATGACCCTGGCCAAGGCCCTCGGCGGCGGGTTGCCCGTGGCTGCTTGCGTGGCGGCGCCGAAATACGCGGACATCCTGGCCCCCGGAACGCATGGCTGCACCACGGGAGGCAATCCGCTGTGCGCCGCAGCGGGGGCAGCGGCGATGAAACTTATCGAGGACGAAGACCTCACCGGCCGGGCTGTGAAGCTAGGCGCGACGGTGATGTCGAAACTCGAATCCGCCCAGCTGCCAGGCCTGGGCGAACTGCGGGGCAAGGGTTTGATGATAGGCATGGAGCTGGAAGAAGCCAGGCCAGCCAAGGACGTTTGGAACAAGTGCATGGCCCGGGGCCTGATTGTCTGCATCGCCAAGAACAACGTCCTCCGCCTGGCCCCGCCATTGACCATTAAAGAAGACGACCTCCACGCCGGCCTGGATATCCTTATAAAGGTTATGCAGGGCGAGTAGAGAACAGGCAAAAAACAGCAGAACACGAATGACACGAATAAAAACAAATGACGAATGTTTTTTAACGGAAGGTGGGTGGTTCTCGAGGAACGAGGGGTTTACCCACACGGAAAACTACATGCTCTCAAACTCATCGGGTGGCATGTCTACACCGCGGCTGTATGCGGGGTAGCCAGAAGGATTGTGGTTCCCAGTACCAACCCGATTGCCGTGGCCCGTTGGTTTAATACGCCCCTTCGGCGGCGGGGAACTTCGGGGCTTGGCCTTGGCAGACGGCGATGACATCGGTAACTACCATGGACATGTTTTCCTTGGCTTTGGGGACGCAGGCAGCCACGTGGGGGGTCAGGATGACGTTGTCCAAGCCAAACAGCGGATAATCCTTCGGCATCGGTTCGGGGTCGTGGCAGTCGATGACCGCAGCGGAGAGTTTCCCGCTGGTAAGGGCCTCAGCCAGGGCGGGGTAGTCAACACACGCCCCGCGAGCGGCGTTGATGAATTGGCTGCCTTGCTTGAACTTGCCCAGCGACTCGGCGTTGATTATCTTGCGGGTGAGATCCGTTACGGGCAGATGAATGGTAACCACATCGCAGGCTGCGTACAGCTCGTCCTTGGAAACCGCCCGGGCAGGGTAGTCCAGGTCGACATCGAGAATGTCGTTGTAGAGAACCTCCATGCCCAGAGCTGCCGCGGCCCGGCCCACTTTGCTGCCAATTCTGCCACACCCTACGATGCCCAGGGTCATGTCAGCCAGGAATCGGCCAAAGGTTTGCTTGCGGATTGCGTGGAAATCCTCGCCGCTAACCCAGCCTGTCAGTGGCCAGAACCGGCGGTTCATTTCGATTATCATGCGAATCGTGTAGTCCACCACCGCCAGGGTGTTCGCTTCGGGCGTGTGGACAACCTCCACCCCCCCGGCCCGGCAGGCGGGGACATCTATATTGTCCAGAGCGACGCCAGCCCGGCCTACCACCTTCAGCCGCTTGGCCTGGGCAAGCAGGGCTTCGTCAACCTGCGTATAAGTGCGAACGACCAGCCCGTCAGCGCCGCCGATATGCTCCGCCACCCGCTGAGGCGTAGACTCGACAACCTCCGCCCGCTCGCGCAAATACGCCATCGCCTTGGGCTGCAGCGTTTCGGTTACCAATATCGTAGGTTTACAGGCCATGGCTTTTTCTCCTCGACTGGATTGTGAATCAACCCTTATACCCCCCAGGCCAAGCCAAGACAAGCCCCATGCGAAAAACCATGTTGTAAATGCAACAAATATGGCTCAATATATTACCGCCCGTGTTCCGATATAAAAATAAAACCTGCAATCCTGTAGATTTTCTGCAAAATACCCACCCTTAAGAGATGGCGAGGCGATTATGTTAATAGAATTTCGGGTCAAAAATTACAAGTCTTTCAAGGATGAGTGCGTTTTCAGCATGGTAGCTGGCAAGGACAACTCCCTGCCGGACAATACCTTCCAGGCTGGCAAACACACTCTGCTAAAAGCAGCTGCGGTCTACGGAGCCAATGCTTCGGGTAAAAGCAACCTCCTGAAAGCTATTGAATTCATGCGGGACTTCGTCCTGGAATCGGCGGATCCCACCAAAAGCAGGCCGCTGGGTAAAATCGACACAATTCCCTTTCTGCTGGATAACCACTCCGATGAGGAACCAAGCGAGTTTGCCATTGTCTTTATCCATGGGGAAAAACAATATGAATATGGATTCTCTGTCGATACCAAACGAATCCATGAAGAATGGTTGTTCGTAACCGAACCTTCCGACCCGAAAAAACCCAACCCCCGACCACAAACCTGGTTCACTCGAAGCTGGGACGATGAAGCACAGAAATATGACTGGAAATTTGGCTCACTTTTGCGGGGAGCAAAGGTAAGATTGCGGGAAGAGACCCTTGAAAACTCTCTGTTTCTCAGTAAAGCGGCATACAGCAACCATCCACAACTACTGAAAGTTTATGAATGGTTTGCCCTGTTCCTAAAATTGCACAAGCAAAAAGATTTGGGGCCGCATAGAACTGCAAAGATATTACACGATAAACAATATGCCCCGATTCGGAATATGATTGTCGATCTTATCAAAAAGGCTGATTTGGGAATATCTGGTCTTTCCGCAAAAGAGAAAAAGTTTTCACCAAATGAAATAAAGTTTCCGGACGAGATTCCCACGAAAGAACGCGAAAGATTTTTGAAACACATGGATGAACACCCGCAATATGATATTAAATTTGAACACAAAGGTTCGGAAGGTTCCGCAACTTTTCCTCTTGAGTGGGAATCCGAAGGTACTCAAAGACTTTTTGCCTTGTTAGGCCCATTGCTGGATACAGTCGCGAATGGTTTCACCGTTTGCCTTGATGAATTGGAGTCCAGTTTACACCCCGAACTGGTTCACTTTGTTATTGAATTCGTTCACAAATGGTATCCCGAAAATAAGGCGCAGTTGATTTTCACGACCCATGATACGACTCTGCTGGACAACGAATTGTTTCGACGGGATCAGATTTGGTTTACGCAAAAGCTGAAAAACGGGAGTACGGATCTGTATTCCTTGCTGGACCATAAAGCACGCAAGGGTGAAGCATGGCAGAAGGGATATTTGAGTGGCCGTTATGGTGCCGTGCCCATTATAGAAAGATTTGAGTCCTGATGGGCCCTCGAAAATCAAGACGCGGACGCAGGGCGTTCCCTCGGCCAACAACAGGCACGAGAGTTCCAAAAAAGGCGATTTTGATTGTCTGCGAAGGAAAGTGTACTGAACCTGATTATTTCAACTATCTACGAAGAAAATGGAAAATAAATCCAAAGTTGGTGGATGTTCAAATAATAGGTGCCGATCAATGTGGCAATGACCCTAAAAGCATCGTTCGGTATGCCAAAGAGCAACGCGATGACCGTAAAAAGTCAAAGGAATTGGCCTTTGATAGCATTTGGTGTGTCTTTGATGTGGAGGCTCCGCCGCACCTTTCGCTACCGGATGCTATAAGTCAGGCGGCTGATTTAAAGTTCAATCTCGCTCTAACCAACCCAGCTTTCGAATACTGGTTACTGTTGCATTTTAATAATACATCACGTCCGCTAACGCCGAGTGGGCAGGCAATGAAAGAGCTTTGCAAACACCTGCCTGATTACAATAAGAACCTCCCCGATGAAATGATGGAGGATATTTCCCCCCTTACCTCAACAGCGGTCAAACGCGCAAGGGAACGGTTCGGTAGCTACTCCATCAGTGATGTCAAAGAAACCAACCCTTCAACTCATGTCTACAAACTCGTTGAAGAACTCGATTCTCAATCGATTGGCTGAATCCTATCTTGCTCGGCGGGGGTTTTGGGATTACAATCTTCGGCCTTGTTTCGTAGCTGGCGAGGTGGCCAGCGTTTGCGGAGCTTTCAAAGGAAAAAACCATGGCCAAGACATGTAAGGAACTTCGAGACGAGTTCATAAAGTTTTTCGAGGCCCGCGGGCATTGTTTCGTACCCAGCAGCTCGCTTCTGCCTGCTGACGACCCGACGCTGCTGTTCGCCAACGCGGGCATGAACCAGTTCAAGCCTATCTTCCTCGGCACGGAAACGCGGGACTACACCCGGGCTGTCAACTCGCAAAAATGTATCCGGGCTGGCGGAAAACACAACGACCTCGAAGACGTCGGGCGAGACTGCTACCACCACACATTCTTTGAAATGCTCGGCAACTGGAGTTTTGGCGATTACTTCAAAGCTGAAGCTATCGACTGGGCGTGGGAGCTGTTGACGGAAGTTTGGCATCTGCCAGCGGAGCGGCTGTACGCGACATACTTTGAAGGCGACGAAAAAGACGGGCTGGCTCCCGACGACGAAGCTCGCGAACTTTGGCTGAAATATCTGCCGCCAGAGCAGGTCCTGCCCGGCAACAAGAAAGACAATTTTTGGGAAATGGGCGAAACTGGCCCGTGTGGCCCGTGCAGCGAAATCCATATCGACATCACCGACGACGGCTCGGGCGCGAAGCTCATCAACGCCGACAGCCCGCTGGCAATCGAACTGTGGAACCTCGTGTTCATCCAGTTCAACCGCCTGGCTGACAGCTCGCTCGAGCCGCTGCC
>JAOZNE010000069.1:1530-9351 GCA_029933955.1 Phycisphaerae bacterium | reverse complement strand
GGTTTGGGCTAGTCCGCTTTCGCTCGCCGCTACTTACGGAGTCTCGGTTGATTTCTTTTCCTACAGGTACTTAGATGTTTCAGTTCCCTGCGTTCGCTCCACACAGCCTATGCATTCAGCTGTGGGTGATGCTATCTGCTTGCACAGTAACAACGGGTTTCCCCATTCGGAAATCCCTGGGTCAAAGCTCGTTTGACAGCTCGCCAGGGCATATCGCAGCCTACCACGTCCTTCATCGCCTCATCACGCCTAGACATCCACCATATACTCTTATTAGCTTGACCACATTTATCGCAGGCCCGTTCAACCGGCAACCTCAATCGCTTCCACACCGTGGGGAGTTTCCGCTTCATCAGTTACCATCGGGCCCAGACTTTGTCAGCCAAGCCGCCTCAGTTCTCGCTCGGTTTGTTTAATTCAAACGGAATTAAAAAACTTTACTTCTTCTGATCATTTCCCTATGAACTTTCCAAACAGCATTTTCGTCGTAGCCAAACAGCCTGAACAAAACCCGCTGACAGGAATAAACCCAGCCTGCGTTTTCCGCTCATCACTATATCAGCCACAAAAAACTCACCAAGCCCTCATCGGCCTGGCAAAAACTCACTTGCCCGCGACAGCTTCACAACCCTGCCTCAGAAGCGAGTCGAAGAATATAACCATCTGCACAATAGCTTGCAAGACAATTATTACTTTTTTTTCAAAAAATTTCAAATCTTTTTCCAAGCCTTGTTTTACAGACCTAAACGCCTGCCCGCCCGGCTGGACACCTTGGCGGGAAAAACTTTTTTTCGCCAAGCCAGATCAATCCGACGAAATTCAGGCCTGGGGAGGAACAACTTTTGAAACTGGAGCCGGACGGACTCGAACCGACGACATCTAACTTGCAAAGCTAGCGCTCTCCCAACTGAGCTACGGCCCCGATTCTATCTCGGATTTTCAATTTCAAATTTCGGCTTTTAATTCCGCAATCCGCAATCAAAAATCCGCAATCGGAATGGGCCTGGCTGGATTCGAACCAGCGACCTCGCCCTTATCAGGGGCGCGCTCTAACCAACTGAGCTACAAGCCCGTTATTCGGTTGTACTCTCGCGTGTACTCGACAGCGAGCGAAACATGGTACCGTATTGTACAGCCAAGTCAACACATTCTCGACAATTCCCTGAAAAAACTTAAAACGAAATTATGACGGAAAAAATACCCAATGCCCAAATATTCAACCCCCATTGAAAAAGCAAGGCCCATTGCCCAGCGAAGTCCACAGATTTCACGGATTTACGGCAGCGTGGGCAAGATGCCCATACCACGCGTGGGCGAGACGTCCACGCCACGGAAAAGTTACAAAAAAAACCACACCCTATTCTTCCGGCTCATGGTCGTCCAGTTTTTCGATTCGTAATCTGGTTATTTTCCGCCCGTCCGCAGCTAGTATGTCAATCTTCACGCCGTCAGCGACGAGGCTTTCTCCCGCAGCGGGAATGTAACCCAGCTGGGCAATGGTGAAGCCAGCCATGGTGTCGTAGTCTTCATCTTCTGGCAGCTTGGCTTCCAGCAAGTCGTTGAGTTCATCGACCCTCAGCCGGCCATCGACCTCGGCGGTGGTTTCGTTTATTCGGCGGACCTGCTCGTCCTCGGCCTGGTCGTATTCGTCGGAAATATCGCCGACGATTTCCTCGATGACGTCCTCGATGCTGACCAGTCCAGCCGTGCCACCATACTCGTCCAACACAATCGCCAGGTGCACCTTTCGGCTTTTGAACTCGCGCAGCAGGTCATCCAGCGGCTTTGTTTCCGGCACGAAGAAAGGTTTGCGGGTGATGGCCTTTAGCTCGACCGGGTCGCTGGAGCCGAGATATTTGAGGATATCCTTGGCGTAAATAACGCCGATGATATTGTCGAGATTGTCGTGGTAAACCGGCACGCGCGTATGGCCTGCCTCGTGAATCTGCCGGGCTGCGTCCAGCCAGGTCGTCTCGTCGCTCAGGGCAAAGACGTCCGTCCGCGGAGTCATTATCTGGGCTGCGTCGATATCGCCAAACTCCATGACCGACTCGATCATCTCGACCTCTTCCTCGTCGACGAGTCCCTCAGCGGCACCCTCCGCTGCGGCGTGGAGAATTTCCTGCTTGGCGTCTTCCTCTTCCGTTTCCTCGGTACTCTCGCTGGCCCCGGCCAGCCTGCGAATCGGCAAGTCAAACGCCTGCATTATAGCTGTTACCGGATACAGCAGATACCTCAGCAGCATCAGGGCTGGGAGGGTTGCAGCGAGAACTTTTTCGCCGCTGCACGAAGCCCAGGCGTGCGGAATTGCCACGCCGAAAACAGCGATAACACCCCCAGCCCAGGCGATGGCGACGAAAACACCAGGCCAGTCCATCTGCGATTGCGACGTGCCCAGGCCCAGCAACCTTATCATGCCCGCTACGAGCAACAGATTGGCCAGGGCGCGACACAACGCAACGGTCAACTGCAGTGGGTGAAGGTTGGCTTCGAGAGTTTCCAGACGCTTTCGCCCTCGCAGGGCACCGAAGGCGTCCTCGACTCTAGCCCGGCTAAGGGAACGCAACGCGAACCCGTTCAGTGCGAAAAAACCGGACAAAACGGTAGCGGTCGCCACGATCCATATCGACATGTGATCCACAGTAGTTTGTAACTCCGACAAACGCGCCCCACATTCGCGACAGCTACAAAGCCCAGCCCACCAGCGAGGGACGCAAACACGGGACCAAAGCCAACACCAAACCAGCCGCTATGCTTATATCATACACCCCCCCGCCAATCTCGCAAGGCTGAAAACCGTTTACTTCTGCTTGTAGTCCACCGGCACTACTCGCATTATCAGTTTGCCGTCCTCGATGGTCAGCTCGGTTATTTTTCGGATACGTTTGCGAGAGAACTTCAGCTCGGTGGGGATGGGGTCTTCGTTTATCGAAGCCAGCACCGTCGAAAGCAAGCCATCGAGGTCTCGCGCGGATGCTTCACTGGCTTGGGATTTTTTCGCCACCGCCCGTTTCAACGAGGCGATGCTCTTGCTCAGCAGCGCCTGGGGCATGGGCATTAGGCCTATCCTTGCCTGCTCCAACGCCACAGCCAGGCGGTCGTCGTCGGTGATTTTCATGGAAATATCCAGGGCTACAACCTTGTTGCTGCCCCTGGTTCGCACCATCATCGTAAAGACGCCGTCGTGCATCCGTATCACGGGGTCAGCCAGACCTGCCTTGTCCATAGCTTCGTATATGCCGCCGGTGGTCTTGGATTTTCCGTCTCGCCCTGGCTTGAGAAAGGCTATCTCGTCCAGCGACGCGAGATACAAATTCAGCTCATCCTGGGAGATTGTGTGCGTGAAGGCCTGGTTCTCCTGCACCTTGTTGAGAAACGCCAGCCCGTGCCTGTCCACGAAATCTTTGGCAAAGAGCTTGCGTTCCTTCTGGGTAAGCTGAATGGGCTTGTACTCAGCGGGAACCGAGCAAGCCAACAGAAACACGACCGACGAGCAAAGCATCAAGCCGAAGACGGCTATCACGATAGCCCAGGTAGCTGTTTTATTCATTTTCATAGTCACTCCTCAATAGACACCCGTAGCTTATGCGATTGACAACCCCGGTTCAACAACAGGTTTGTTTTTCCGGGGTAATCGTTCACGGCTACGCAACAATTTACCATGAAGCACATGAAGTACTTTTCTTGTCATTCCCGCGAAGCTTGTCCTCGACCCGATCGGGGAGCGAGAATCCATGGGGGCATTCACCGAGTTTTGAGTTTGCCCGGATTCCCGCCTGCGCGGGAATGACAAAAAAGAACACAGCCATCCCATAATCAGTGGATGGGATGGCTGTGAAAAAAAATATAAAAGTGCGAGCCTTTTCCAGGCCTGTGGGGTTTACCTGGGTGTATCGAAGGTTCATTGCATAGGCAGGGAGTGGCTATGACCATGGGTGAAAAACTTTCAGAGTCCGAATTGGCAGATCTTTGTGCCTGGCTTGACGGCGAGCTTGACCCGCGTCGCAACGACGAGATTGACAAGCTGGTCGAGAGCGACCCCGCCTGGGCCCAGGCTCGGCGTCAGATGCAATCGCTAAGCGACGTGCTGGATACGTGGACCGGGCCTGAAGTCCCAGCTGAGCTAGCCCATCAGATAGCCAGCCAGGTCAGGCGACCCGCTGTTTCACGGACAGAACGATTTTTGCACTGGGCTACGGGCGTCGCGGCCGCCGCTGCGATTATCCTAGGCCTCATGCTCCACTTCGCCAGCCCCACGCCACAAGCGCGACGGCATAGCGTCGTTTCCAACCAGTTCGTCGAGGCGGGCCGAGACGTCTTCTCTCCCGCAGGTGGGGGCACCGGTTCCGCCCGCCGAGAGGCCATTGTCTTTCTCAAAATGAGTCCTGAGGAGCAGCAGAAGTTGCTTGCCCAATACGAGCGAGCTGCGGCTGCCTCTGCCAAAGCGCGACGCGCCCAGGCCCGTTGGCTGGGGGTGGTGCTGGCGAGCTTTACGCCGGAGCAACGCGACCAGCTCCGCCGAATGACTCCCGCCCGGCAAGCCAAGGCGTTTCTGACCCGCCGGGCTGAACTAATCCGCGCAGGGAAACTGCCAAAGCCCGCGCAAAAAAAGGAACGCGAACAAAAACGAATTGCACCATGAATGGCATGAAGATGAAAAGTAATTAGTCAGTAAAGACAAAATAACGGAACACAAATGACACGTGGGGAGTTCGATAGCCACTCTATTTCAACCTATTGAGGATTTCCATTATGGCTTGCCGTTCGGTCCGCATCTGCTGGAGTTGCTGAAAATAGCCGTCCGCCTCGTCCTGGGATATAGACTCTCTGAAACTTTCGTCGTCGAGCATTTCCTGTAGCAGCCTGATTTGCTCCGCCAATATCTCGCTACGTTGTCGCAGCAGTTCCAGCCTGCCCTGTCGGGTTTGCGGGCCTGAACCCATGATAAGTTCAAAGACCTTCTCAGCGACAAATATCGGCGCGGGCGTCCCCGTTGCCAGGGCGATCGCGTCGGACGGCCTGGCGTCGATCTCGATGACCTCGCCGTCCCGCCGAATGAACAGCGAAGCGATAAACGTGTGGTCGCGGAGGTCGGATATCAGCACCTTCTCCATCGTGCCGCCCATCGCGGAGATGGTGTTAGCCAGCAGGTCGTGGGTCAGGGGCCTGGGAAACTTGACGCCTTTAAGTCGGTCGTCGATGGCCTTGGCTTCGAACAGGCCTATGAGAATTGGGAACGTCCGCTCGCCGTCGATCTCTTTCAGGAAGATAATTTGGCTGTCGCCAAGTTCAGTTATTAAAATCCGGGATAGCTCAACCGGTATGTCCATGAGGTCTGCTCCAGAAACAATTCCAACGCCCTTGCCTGCCGATATTGTACGCCCAACAAGCCAACGCGGGCAACAAAATACAAACGAGTCAATTGCAAAAATATAGCCTAGCCGCCCTCGGCTGGGAGGTTCGTGTGAAAAATAATCCGAAATCCACAATCCGAAATCAATCTCCCATTCGTGCGTAACAGAGGCGTAATATAAACGGGGCATAATACGACAGGATTTTGGAAATGCGCAAAAAAAAGGACTCCCGACAGGAGTCCCGGCGTCCCTCCGACGCCAATACGACGACCCCGCCTATGTGGCGAAGATTTCGTTGCTTGCCGCCCCCGATTCCCTCGAAAAAAAATTGTAGAGACCTACGCAGCCATGCTCATGCGGACGTTTAGCCAGGCCCCAAGCTCGGTCGGAAAATCGTTAAACTCAAGCCCCAGATGTGCCCCGTCGTCTTTCATATTGCACCGGACGACCTTGGCGTGGACGTATCGATTTCGCCCGTCAGGCTCGGGCAGAGTGATGACAAACTTCTCGCCGACGCGATGCGACTTGCTACCCACGGCACCTAAGCCTCGCCTGGAAATATCCAACGCCTGAAGCTGCTCGACCACGCGATGGCCTTGCTCGTCCACATAAAGACCCTGCACGTCAGCGTGCCAAGTCCAGCGCGGATATTTCCGCTTCTCTATATTGCCCATTTTAAGCGTCGCCTGCTGAACCATGTCAAACTCCACTGTCCCTCGGTGGGACATATGCTGACTTTCCTACTGTTAGGATTATCGCCAGCTCTCGGGGTTTCTTTAGCCCGCTGAGATTTTTTTTTCACGTTATTACTGATTACCTTTAAAAAATCCGGCTTATCTTGTCTATCCATGTAAAAAGTTTCGAATTTCGACATTCGGATTTCGTATTTATTTCTCGTATTCCGCAGGCTACAATGATTTATATGGACTATGGACAAAACAACACAAAAGGCCTGGCCGTTCTCGTCGGGGCTGGCCCCGGCCGGGCGGGGCTGTTAACCGTCGATGGGCAAAAATGGCTAACTCGTGCCGATGTAGTAATTTACGACAGGCTCGTAAACCCATCTCTGCTGGACGTCTGCCGGGAAGGCACGGAGAAAATTTTCGTGGGCAAAGCCCCGCTAAGCCCTCGCAGTGCTCAGGACAAAATCAACGAATTGCTGGTCGCCAAGACCCAGGCTGGGGGCGTGGTGGTTCGCCTGAAAGGGGGCGACCCGCTGATATTTGGCCGAGGCGGCGAGGAGCTTGACGCCCTGGCCGGGGCGGGTTGCGATTTCCGGGTCGTGCCGGGCATATCCGCGGGCGTGGCTGCAGGCGCTTTTGCGGGCATAGCGTTGACCGACCGGCGGTTTTCCCCCACGCTGACGTTCGTAACAGCCCGGGAAGACCCCGCCCGAGCTGAGTCCGCTATCGACTTTTCAGCCTTGGCGAAGATAGGCACGGTGGTTTTTTACATGGGCGTGGGCTGTGCCGAGGAGTTGGCTTGCAAGCTGATAGCTGCGGGTCGGGCTGGAGAGACGCCGGTGGCTGTGGTGCAAAATATCAGCCTGGCCTCGCAGCGAACGATTTTGGCAACGCTTGAGACGCTCGCCGAGCGCATAGCCCAGGCTGACGTTCGCCCCCCCGCGGTAATCGTCGTAGGCCCAGCTATCGAGACCGCTCCGCAATTCGGCTGGTTCGAAAGGCTGCCGATGTTCGGCCAGCGCGTCGTCGTTACGCGCAGCCAACCTCAGGCGTCGAAACTTTCCGAAGCTCTCGGAGAGCTGGGCGCGGAGGTCATCGAAGCCCCAGCTATCACAATTTCGCCGCCCAGAGATGACCACAGGTTCGTCGAGTTTCTCGATGCCCTTCGGGCCAGGCCCTTCGACTGGGTGGTTTTTACCAGCCCCAACGGCGTGGAGGAGTTTGTCCGCCAGTGTCGATTGCATGGCCTGGATGCCCGCGCGCTGGGACGCGCCAAGCTTGCCGCGGTAGGCCCAGCCACCGCCCAGGCCTTGCGGGCGGTGTTCCTTCAGCCTGACCTCGTACCGGACGAGTTCACCACCGAGGCAATGGGCCTGGCGTTGATGAACTTTGACGACCTGACGAGCAAGCGCGTTTTGCTGGTTCGCAGCGACATCGCCCCGCCGGAACTGAGCGATATTTTGCGACAGGCCGGTGCCGATGTGGAAGACCTGACAGCTTACTGCACATGCAAGCCTACCGCCCTGCCGGACAAGGCTCAGGAGGCGTTATTCGCGGGAAAAATAGACTGGATAACGTTCACGTCGTCGTCGACGGTGGACAATTTCGTCGTCCTGGCAGGTCGGAGTTTGCTGGACGGCCCGAAGCTCGCCGCCATCGGCCCGGTAACAGCTGATGCGTTGAAGCGACACGGTCTAACCCCAGCTGTCGTCGCCAGGCCTCACACTATCGACGCCCTGGTAGAAGCAATGCGGGATGGTTGACTGGTTAACTGGTTGACTGGT
>JAOZNE010000069.1:0-1430 GCA_029933955.1 Phycisphaerae bacterium | reverse complement strand
GATGATATCGTAGAGTTTCATTTTTCGCAGCAATGTCGTGCGGTGTATATTCAGCAGCTTGGCTGCAGCTGAGCGATTATTGCGAGACATCGAAAGTGCGTTGCGGATGGCTTCGGCTTGGGTTTGGGCCAACGACGTTACCGGCATGGCGGGCGATATTGTCGCGGCGGGCATGGCTGCTATTGCCGGGGCGCTCATCGGAGCTCCAGCTGGGGCCAGGGCAGCTGGGTAAGCCTGCTCCAGGGCATTGGCAACATTCTGAGCCATAATCGGCTGATAGCCTGTGGCGTATTGGTCTTCCCAGTGTTCCCCGCCCGGAGCTACCGCTGGAATGTTTGCTGCGTACAGACGCTCGACCCAGGCACAAAGCTCCCGCACATTGCCAGGCCAACTGTACCGCAAAAGCGACGCGTAAACCTCAGCGTCAAGTTCCCGGACATCCATGCCGTATTCGTCCGCATAATGCTCGATATAATGATCCAGCAGCAGCGCGATATCCTCGGGCCTGGCCCGTAGCGGCGGCACTGTAATGCGGACGATATTGAGCCTGTGATACAGGTCGCGACGAAAATGACCCAGCTGAACCGCCTTGGCCAGGGAACGATTGGTCGCTGCGATAAACCGCACGTCGACAACTACAGACTTCGTGCCGCCGACGGGCGTAACCTCTTTTTCCTGCAACAGCCTGAGCAACTTAGGCTGCAGGTGAAGGGGCAACTCGCCAATCTCGTCGAGGAACAGCGTGCCACCCTCAGCTGCCCGCACCATGCCCAGCGTATCACCATGGGCACCGGTAAACGAACCCTTGACATGCCCGTAGAATTGACTCTCGAAGAGCGACTCAGCCACGGCGGGACAGTTCACCGGAATGAAAGGCGCCTCCCTGCGGGCAGAGCGGTCGTGAATCCGCTGGGCGATAAGCTCCTTGCCCGTGCCGGATTCACCCTCCAGGAGAACCACGCAGTTATTGGCAGCCACGGCGTCTGTCGTATCCAAAAGCCTTTGAAACAATGGACTTCCACCGACAAGGCGAGCCTCGTTGTCTGCCTGCACCCCCACCTCTTGAGATACAAATCTTCCTTTATTGGCCACTGAACTGCTCCTCCGGCGCCTACACCTTAGCAATGCCTACACGTCCACCATGCCTGCACGGCGCTAACCTCGATTTCCGAATTGAACCGGCTATCGGTCCACGCGCCAAACGAACAATCGGCAAGCGAACCGCGATCCGGGCTTGGCGGGGCAATCCGGCGACCATGCGCAGAAAGACCGACCTGCCTGAAAAGAAAACCGGGTCTGAGCAATAGAGTTCGGCCTGAGCATTGATCCGAACGCCCATACTATACCACAACATGTTTTTTTTGCAAGAGAAAAATCCTCAAACTTCCCGATTTTTTTTGAGGGGGTTTTTGGCGTGGTCTAAAAATTAA
>JAOZNE010000284.1:0-2403 GCA_029933955.1 Phycisphaerae bacterium | reverse complement strand
GCGGCTTGGAGGACGAGCTGCGAGCGATAGCTATCCAACGCGACGAAATCGTACATGACCGATTCGACTTTATCGTGCGAGATTGCGAAATTCTAGACCTGGCTGGGCCTACCTCCGCAGCGAAAATGTTCACTCAGGCAGCGGAGTTGTTAGCCCGTCGGCTTGGCATGGAAAAGGAAGCCCTGCTGGAGAAGTTCCACGCCCGCGAGGCAGACTCCAGCACGATAGTTCAGCCGGGCCTGGCCATTCCGCATATCATCGTCGAGGGCAAGCACCTCTTCGACGTCGTGCTCGTACGCTGCCGCGAGGGAATCGTCTTCGATATCGACAAGCCTTATGTCAAGACAGCTTTCATACTCGTAGGCTCGCCGGACGAGCGGAACTATCACCTGCGGGCGCTGATGGCTATCGCTCAGATAGTGCAGGAAAAAAAGTTCCTGCAAAACTGGCTAGCTGCCCCAAACGCTGAACACCTGCGCGACCTGGTACTACTATCAACCAGAACACGGGAGACTGGTTGATTGGTTGACTGAAAAACTTGCCATGCAACAAGTCGCATGACCTACAGACTGGTTGATTGGGAAAAAATACAAAACCTGCCTGTGTTTTGTTTTTACTGTCTTCTGATCCTGAATCCTGAACCATGTCTTCTCTCTTGCTCCGCTTGGCTGTTGGGCCTATCATGTTGTTTGTTCATCAGGACATATATGGCCACGCAAACCATCCAACAACACGAAGTGAGCGACAACGAGCTGCTGCGTCGTTATCTCGATGGCGAAGCTGGGGCCTTCGCTGCGTTGCTGGGTCGCTACCAACAGTCTCTCTACGGGTTCCTCGTGCGGTTCACCGGTAACGGGGCCCTGGCGGAGGATGTGTTTCAGGATACCTTTTTGCAGGTCTATCGTTCTGCGAGCACGGTAGATCATGCCAGGCCTTTTCGCCCCTGGCTATTTACGGTCGCTGCCAACAAGGCCCGCGATGCCCTCCGTCGGCAGAAGCGACACACCGCAGCCTCGCTTGACGCCCCGGTTGCCTCTGCCAACCAGGATAGCCAAGGCAGCTACGTGGATCTGATAAAATCGGAAGTTCCCTCGCCTGACGAAATTTCCATGAACCTCGAAACGCGCCAAGCCGTACAGAGCATTGTGGAGCAGTTGCCTGACAACGCGAGGGAAGTTTTGTCGCTAAGCTATTTTCAGGAATTGCCCCACAAGGAGATCGCGGAAATCCTGGCCTTGCCTTTGGGAACGGTGAAATCTCGCATGCACAAAGCAGTAAAACTTTTCGCTGCTAAATGGCAAGTATGGGCTGGCGGGCAGGGTAGAACAACATGACAGATAACGCGGACAACATGCAAAACGATGAGATTATTCTTATCGATTTTCTCCTGGGCCAATTGCCCCCGGAGGAAATCCAGCCGCTGCGCGCCCGCCTGCAAGCTGAGCCGGAGCTTCGCAAGCTGCACGACAACCTGGCCAACACCTTCGCTGCGATGGACCTGGCCCCACAGCCTCAGGCCCCAGCAGGCCTTGCCGAGCGGACTCTTGCGAGAATCGCAGCTGCGGAGCGAACCGACACTCTGATAGCTATGGAGCAGCGGGCCGCCAGACCGTTTAGACCTACTTTTTCGCTGCGGGAATTGGCTGCGATGGTGGCGATAATGCTCGTCGCAGTGGGTATGATTCTCCCAGCCCTTCGCCTGGCTCATCATCGAGGACTGCGTAGCGAGTGCGCTGCGCAGCTGGGCCAAATAGGCTCAGCTATGCAGACTTACGCCCTCAACAACGCGGGCCTGTTGCCCGGGACGGACGGCGATGCGACGCGATGGGGCGGGCATGGGCCTGGGGCGCGGGCTAGCAACTCCGCAAGCCTGTTCAAACTGCTCAGGCAAAAGTACCTCGCCTTGCCAACGGTCTTTCAGTGCCCAGCCGTCGGCGGAGCCAGCTTCACCATCAAGCCAGGCATGGCCGACTTCCCGCAAGCTCAGCATATCAGCTATTCGTACAACTATTCGCTAGGCGGGCATCGCGTGTCGATACTCACAGGCCCAGCCCCGCCGGTCGCCTCGTCGATGGTTATCCTGGGCGACCAGACGCCGCTATTGACACCAAGCCAATTCCGCCCGGGGAAATCGTCAGGCCGAGTTAGCGAAAACCACGCCGGGCCAGGTCATAATGTGCTGTATCTGGCAGGCCAGGTTTTATGGGCGACGACCAGCAGCGTTGGCGTGGACGGCGACGACATTTTCCTCGTTCAGGGCGTCGAGAGCTACACCGGCAACGAAAAACCCGCATCAATTACCGACACATTCCTCCTGCCCGCCTGCGCAGTCAATAGTAGGCAGTAACTAGTACTACAGCGCGAAGTAGTCATAATTTATCCGGGATACACGAGGTTAATCGA
>JAOZNE010000283.1:0-2429 GCA_029933955.1 Phycisphaerae bacterium | reverse complement strand
TGAACCCCCGAAAGTTTGTCAAGCATTGGGCTGATTAGTTTTTTGGGAAAGTTTAGAAATTTCCCGCCCTTGTCCTTGCGAGGCACGCGTAGTCGCATCCAGTAGATAAGTACTCTTTCCCAGACGACAAGCTCGCCGGTTCCATGTTCCTCTCCGGGCAGCGTAACAAGCAAATCTCCGCCACGCGCGCGATACTCTTTCCCAGCTATCTGCAAGACCTGAGAGCCGCTGGCGATATAATGCACCTCTATTATCCCCTCGTGCCTTTCTTGACGCTCCTGCATAGGGCGTTTTTTGTGTAATCCCACGGCAAATGAGCTTTGCTGGAGAGCAATCGACCCAGGCTGGGCACACTGCGATGCAGCCCAACATTCTTAAAATCCAGTTCGATTCTTTCCTGCCGAAATATAGGGTCGCCACGGGGCATAGTTTTTTCTTAGGATTCAGTAAAACCAAAAAAAGAAACTACGAAAAACGCGAAAAAACGCGAAAATTTTTTATATGTAGCATGTCAAGATACCGAGATGTATACCCGTTAGGATGGATAAAAATGATTGATATAAAAATTGAATAATCATTATAATATCGTTGATCTTGGCGGGTGTCCCAATGGCCTAGGTATTTGTGTGTGTGTAACGGGCTCCGTAGTATTAAAATCGTTTGATATAAATATTTTGAAAACTGCAAGAGATTTCAAGAGGTACATCTGATGGAGCCAAAGAATATTAGTCTTGGAGAGACAGAGAAGAAACATCTCGTGAGTCTTGGATATAAGACGCTCCCTTGGAATCAGATAACTTTCAAACAATATCAAAATTTAGTTGACTTAGAGGAGAAAAAACGCCGTAAAGTAAAAATCAGTGCTTTAAAGAAGATGAGGAAGAAGAGGAGGAAGAAGAAGAAAGAATTGCAAATTCGTAGCCAATATCTAGAGACTAATGAGAAGGAAAATCGAGAAGTAACTCTGCAACAATCGAAGTTATTATGGAAGCTTGGATATAAATGTGAATTAAAAGGGATGACGGCCCTTGAGGCCGATAAGTTAATAGGGCAATTGAGGGAGGAAAGAGATATTGCCAATCATAGATGTAGGATGGGTGCCTCATCTGCGAAAAAAGGCCCGCCGATTACTGCGGCACAGAAACAGAAACTCGCACAGCTTGGCATCAAAGGCGACTTCCCTGGCTGCACGCGGAGAGTAGCAAATGAAATAATTCGATTTTATACGGGCAACATCGCATCTGAGAAAGACATACAATACGAGAAAAAGGAATACATCGCCCATCGCATGAAAAAATACTCCATTTATTTGACTCCACTTTGGAGTAAACATAAGTAGTCTCCGTCGGATGGATGTCGAACCAGAAAGGCATGACTGTAACGGGGAGTATAGAAGAAAACAGCCATATTCAGATTCCGAATAAAAAGAGCAGGCCGCTGACATATTTAGCGGCCTGTTGAAAAAGACACTGGTACGACGCCGATACGCTCTCGGCCTTGTTTGATGACGGTGATTGTGTGATGGCCCGTTGATTTGTAATTTGTTTCTCCATAGTGATACGCGTCCTCGTAGTGTAACAGAAGCACCGTATCGGCAAGGGCAGCCAGGGGGGCCCACTTACGCAGGCTTCTCATCGTGGGCGTATAACTCGTGGGCTCGTCGTTATCAGCGGGGGAATGATCCTCGATCCAAAGCGGCAGAGAAATAATCATTGGCGTCGGCATGTTGCGAACCGCATCTTTGAGTTGCAAACACTCGTCCTCTTTCCAGGGCGATGGAAATGGCTTCGAGAGATTACTGAACCCGTAAATACTGATGCCCGGAACATTCTTGTTACAATGTCGCAGATCATAAACAAAGCAATTCATATTGTGATAGAAGTAGTTGCGTATTTTAATGTTCGCTTCGCCGATGGCCTGTCCGGCCCGTTGCAGCGATTGCCAGTCATCTGATGTCGCCGAGCCATCGCAAACCTTGTGCCATTCAAAGTTGGCTTGCATCGAAAGAAGCATCGGGATAATATTTTCAGCCTTCGAGGTCGGCGAGAGAACCGCAATGCCTTTCTTTTCAATCAGGGCAATGTGCATGGCAAGGTTGAAAAGCAGGCTGGTTCTACCCATGGCCGGACGGCTGGCCACGATGATCAGCTCGCCCGGGGCAAAGCCGCCAGTAATCTCGTCGAGTTCTGAAAAACCTGTTTTTGTCCGTTCTGGCTGGCCGGGGCTAATGTGTTGTCTTTTCGCTGGCATGATTGATTTCCTTTTCCGTCGAATCGAAAGTTTGTTTCAACTTATAGCAATTATTGTGTATGGGTATGACAGATGTGGTCATACCTGGCCGATTTTTTATTTTTTCGATTTTTTTAGAATGTATTTTTGAGAATGTAAAAAATTTCAGAAAAATGATTAGCTATTACCGTATCTGTCGC
>JAOZNE010000282.1:0-2435 GCA_029933955.1 Phycisphaerae bacterium | reverse complement strand
AGGAGCGACATCTTAAATTGCTCCAAAAACCAACACAAAGACGCCGCTCCTGTGGAGCTAAAAATTCATACCGCCTTTTACTACAAAAATATCGCTCCTACAGAGCTGTCAAGCCATCGTATCATAGGATGGCTGTGAACCTTTTTCTTTTCTGCTTTTACGGACAACTGATAACTTTTCCCTTGTCATTCCCCGTCCGTCCAACCGTGCAAGCCAGCTGCCGGCCCTTGCCCTTTTTCGCAATCTCTCTACAATGTCTTCTGTGAATAACGAGCATGACATTACGAGCGTAGCTATCGAAACGAGTTGTCGCGCCGGCGGAGTTGCTTTGGGCCTGGGCGGGAAGATGGTTTGCGAAGCTTCGCTTGGGCCTTCGGGGCGACACGCTGCTGAGCTGTTGGCGAGGTTGGACGAGTTGCTCGCAGCTGGCGGACTTGGGCCTGGCGATTTGAACGAGGTGTATGTTTCGGTCGGGCCTGGCAGTTTCACGGGGCTTCGCGTCGGCATTACCGCGGTGCGAACGTTGGGGCAAGTCTTGCCCTCGCTGAAAATCGTGGCTGTGCCGACCCCCGCTGTCGTGGCGGAGAACCTGGCTGGGGATGCTGCCTGGCTGCACCTCGGCGTGATGCTCGCTGCCAAGCGGGCCACGACCGCCCAGCCTGAGTGCAGCGTTTGTGCGACGTTGTTTGGCCGGGGGGAAAACGGGCAGGCTGAGCAGGTGGGCGAGGCGACCCTTGAGACGCCGGGCGAGTTGCTGACCCGTTGGCCCAGGCCCCTGCTGCTGACCGGCGAGGGGCTGGAATACGCCGATATACAAGCGTCGGAGGACATTCAATTAGCCCCGCCCGAGTTGCGGCTACCCACAGTCGAAAACGTCTGGCGATTTGGCTGGCGGATGGCAAGAGCGGAACAATTCACGCCATATCAAAAACTCCTGCCAGTATACGCCCGCCGACCCGAAGCTCTACGGCTATGGGAAAGTAGGCAAATAGGCAAGTAGGGAATAGGCAATAGGGAAAAACAGCTTGTCCTGAATCCTGACTTCTGCTTTTACTTTACCGCCGCTGCGATGTCGGCGGCGAAGGCTTTGGCTGCTTGTTTTACGGCTTGCTTCCAATCTGTTCCGGGGGATTTTTGATGCGCGTAGATGACGCTTCGGCTGGCGTTGACGATGGCTCCGGTGCCGTCGGCCTTGAAGCTGGCGGCGCAGTCTTGGGCGGTGGCTCCTTGTGCGCCGTAGCCTGGCACGAGGAAAATTTGTTGCGGCATAATGTCTCGCAGTTTTCGGGCCTCGGCTGGGCACGTGGCTCCGACGACCGCTCCGAGACAGCTGTACCCGCTGGCGCCTACAAACTCCTCGGCTGACCCAAGCTTGGCTACCTGCTCGGCGATGTGTTCGTAGAACATTCGCCCGTCGCTGGCGGCGAAGTTTTGCACCGCTGTGCCGGAGGGGTTGCTTGTGCGAACCAGCACGAACAGGCCTCGGCCCGTGCTCTGGGCAGTGGCCAGGAATGGCGATAGGCCATCGGCTCCGAAGTACCCGTTGACCGTCAGGGCGTCGACGTCGTCGGGCCCGGCCAGGTGGGCTTGGGCGTAGGCACTGGCGGTGGATCCGATGTCGCCTCGTTTGGCGTCGCCGATGACTATCAGCCCTCTCTCGCGCGCAGCGGCGACGATGTCCGCGTAGATTTTCATGCCCACAAACGGCGTCTCAGCTGGACCTCGCAAGGCTTCGAAATACGCTATCTGCGGCTTGACTGCCGGGACGTAAGGCCGAACTATTTCCAAAACTTCTCTCGCCCAGCGCCCCACCGCCTCGGCTTGGGCTTGGGGATCGTTTGGCTGTTGAAACTCCGCAGGCAACAGGGCGGGGTTCGGGTCGATGCCCACGCACACGGGCGAGCCTACAGCTTCGATAGCAGCGAGCAGCCTGTCTGCGAAATGAATTGGCGGGGCGGATTTTTCCGTCATGTCTAGTCCCACTCGATCTCGAACTCCGAGGTCGCAGCTGGCTTGGCGGTTGGCTTGGTCGGCGGCGTCGGTTTTTTCGTAGCTGGGGCGACGGGCGTTATTTTAATAGGCCCGGGCTTGGCGGAGGCAATTATGATTGGCTTGGGCTTGACGGGCGTTATTTTGATAGGCCCGGGCTTGGCTGTCGCAGGCGGGGCTGGCTTGACTGCGGCTGGGCCTGTCGCAACTTTAATTGGTTTAGGCTTGGCAGTTGTGATTTTAATAGGCTCGGGCTTGGCAGCTGTGATTTTGATAGGCTCGGGCTTTTTCGCAATCACCGGCTTAGGCGATGGCTTGGGTGCCGGCGCGGGTTTCTTAACAATCACTGGCGCGACAGGTTTAACAGGTGCAGGCTTTTTCACAACTACCGGCTTAACTGTTGGCTTGGGTGCAGGTTTTTTCACAATCACCGGTGCGGTTACCTT
>JAOZNE010000281.1:0-2441 GCA_029933955.1 Phycisphaerae bacterium | reverse complement strand
AATATAGCACAAATTAACTTTAGGAGAATCATCATGAGTTTCAATGGTATCGGCAATCATCTCGGCGGCATAATGAAAGTTTCCAACGCCAAGTCCCGCTCGATAAGCGCGGAAAATGTGTATGGCCAAAAGGCGTCTGGCGGCATGGCGGAGCTTAGCGACGAACCCCAGAGCGACGTAGCGAAAATTGGCCAACAGTGGGACGGGCCTAGCAAATGTGCCCGCGACCTGGAGTTAGGCTGGAAGGTCAGGCCTTGCATTACTCTCCCGCCAAGGTCGGTTACCACGCTGATGGACGTCGACGGGCCTGGCTGCATTCAGCACATTTGGATTACCGTGGACGGCTCGGCCAATTGGCTTAGAGACCTGATCGTCCGCATGTATTGGGACGGCGAAGCTGAGGCTAGCGTCGAGGCGCCGCTGGGCGATTTCTTCTGCAACGCTGCGGGGTACCAGGCGAATATCATGGCGGTACCGATTAACGTCAACCCTCGCAACGGAATGAACTGCTACTTCCCCATGCCATTTCGCAAACACGCGAAAATTACAATAGAAAATCGCAACCCGGACAAAGAGCGGGAGGGCTTTTTCTACACCATCAACTACGCTCTGACGGACATCGCCGACGACGACGCGTATTTCCACGCGCAGTTCCGGCGGTCGAATCCGCTAGTTTACAAAACCGACCATCTGATGCTCGACGGGATAAAGGGCAAGGGTCAATTCGTCGGCTGTTACATGGCCTGGCAGCAGAACAACGCAGGCTGGTGGGGCGAGGGCGAGATAAAGATGTTCCTGGACGGCGACGCGGAGTTTCCGACCATCTGCGGGACGGGCACGGAGGATTATTTCGGCGGAGCCTGGTGCTTCGCCAAAGAAACATATTCCGCGCCGTTTTTGGGGTATCCTGCGGGCGGAGATTATTCCGCCCCAGGCAAGCGGCATGGCTTGTATCGGTTCCATATTCTGGACCCGGTTCGGTTTGAGGAAGACCTGAAGGTAACGATACAGGCGATAGGCTGGCGCGATGGCGGACGATATTTACCCTTGCAGGACGACATTTCCTCCACGTCGTATTGGTATCAGCTCGAGCCTCACAATAAATTCCCATCCCTGCCAAACCGGGATTATTTGGAGGTTATTTAGCCTGTCGGCGGTCTACTATTATGACCACCAGGCCTTGGCTTAGCAGCGATTGTGCGTTGGGGCACTTGGCCAGGATGTCAAGGTCTCGCGGGGTCAGCACCAGCGTCGAACTCTGCCCTGCCAAGGCTCGGCCCGGGCGAAGCGTTACACAACGATACGCCCCCCCGCGGTACCGTCGCGTAACGTCGCCAGGCCAGGTCGCCCGCTGCGGCAGAACGACGTATCGCACCGCGGGCCTGTACCGCGAGGCCTGCGGCAGATTACCCGCGTCGAAGACAACCCCCCTGCCGTCAGGCGTGAGCAACTTTGGCAGCAGAGCGGGCGAAAATTTCAGCCCGCGAGCATCGATAACGATAACCTCGCGCGCGGCAGGTGCAGTGGCAGGGAGGTGGCGACGCAGGCTCGGTCCACTCGCCGCCGGCCCCTGGCCTGTCAGGTCGAGCACTTCGACCAGGCCTGTAACGCCGTAGATTGGTATCTCCAATCTGGCTGTGGCCCGGCGGGTGGCTGGGTCGTATTGGCCCGGCAGCTCACGAAAGTTTTTGAGCGTAACATCCGCGCGGATCCTGCCGTCACGGATATTGCGGAACCTTCCGCCAGGCCCGACTGGTATGCCCGCCAGCAGCAGCGAAGCATTGCGGGCAGCGACGAGATACGCCCCTCGCTGGGCCATCGCCCGAGGCTTGGCGACGCCGGGTTTGGCCCGGGCAGAGCCTATCGCGTAGACCACGCCAGCCGTCCAGTCGATTTCCCCGCCGGGGACGGAGCGAATGGCCGGGTCTGGCCTAAGTCCGCTGGCACGGGTGAAAATAACGACGGGATCGTCTGTCTCTGCCGCACTGGCCGGCTGACTGGTTGGCTGGGCGCCGGGCCGCTGGGCCGCTGGGACATCACTGGCCAGGAAGGCTGTCGCAATCAGGCCTACGAAAAATGGCGTCAAAATCATCATATGTTTCATGTCAAGTCTCCTTCTCTCGCCCCATAAGACCCCCAACAGCCGCAAAGGTTGGCGAGGTTTGTTAATTCCATTCGCCATTTTGTGTGCGATATTTTTTTTGCGGTAGAGTACAATAATTTGTCCGTGCGAAAGTTGGCCCGGGTGCCGTGGTTGGGCGATGTGTTTTTGTTTTTTACCCCACAGGGGTTAAACATACCCGCCCAGGGCTGCTTGTTTGAAAAGGCAGGAAACCCCGCCAGAGAACCCGGTCGCACGCCGCCATTTTGTATATTTCGAAAAAAGTTGTCAAGACAAAGTAGAAATGTCCGGTGTTTCTGCAAAGTTAAAATGTCCGGTT
>JAOZNE010000068.1:0-9557 GCA_029933955.1 Phycisphaerae bacterium | reverse complement strand
TGGGGATATCGAGCGGATTATTTCTTAGCCTTTCACAGCGTTGGAACCACGAATGGATACGAATTATTTGTAAAAAACGGCAGGCGTCCACACGTTATCAACGAAAAAATACTGCAAAATATACACAAACTGATTGCACCATGAAGCTCATGAAGGACTTAAAGGTGTGCGACATAAATTTGGGGCGGGGTTAGAAACAAAAACAACATCGCCTAACCTGGCTAAGTTTCGCACTGACAAGCTGTTGCACTCTGCCACAAAAAAATGTCGCGCACGACTTGAAGTTTTTTTAGCTAACAAAAAAAGGATCTTCGTGCTCTTCATGTGCTTCATGGTGAATTTTTATGTAGCTGTGAACGGCTACATTATTTCTTCTTCGCGGGTTTTGATTTTGCGGGGGATTTGGGCTTGGCTGGAGCTGGCGGGGCTGGTTTGACAGCTGGGTTGACGGCTGGTTCGGGGGCCTTGCCCGTGCCGTTGCAGGATTTGCAGGTTATATAGCCCGTGCCTTTGCAGACGTGGCAGGGAACGTATCCTGGGTATTTATTCATGCTGCACGTTTCGCACCGCCAGGATATGCCGACGCGTCTGCCGTCGACGATGATAACCGCGGCACAGCTCGGGCAGCGTTTTTTGTAGTACTTCGTAACGGGTATCCACTTCTCGGTTACCACCGTGCCGCGTCGCTCTTTGAGGAGTTTTTTGACGGTTCTTTTCGCGTCCACCCTGGCGGTGCCGCCGCAGTTTTTGCAGGGTTTGTACCAGACGCCATGACACTTTTGGCATTTCTCCCGCCCGCTGCCCCGGCAGTTGGGACACTTCACCTTCCCCCTGCCCCGGCAGATGCGACAAAAATCCTTGCCCGAAACTTGCGTCGTAGCTACTCGCACCTGCTGCCCGACGCCTTTGAGTTGGCCAAGTCGAAACCGCACCAGCAGCTCGGGCCATTTCACTCGTCTGGCCCTGGTCTTGGCTCGGCGGGTCGCGCGAGGCTTGGTCAATTCAGCCAAGGCCGACTTGTATAACTTGTTGACCTGGGGCCTGTCCTTGCCCTTACCCCCCTGCCGCAGCCGCTCCGCTTTGTTGAATAGCCGCCCCGCCCCGCCCAGCCGCCCGGCGGGACTTATCTGCACAAACTGAACATCGCTGCTGGCCTTGCGATACGTCTTCCAGCCGGGCTTGTCCTCAGCCAGTCCAAACAGCTGAATCTCGAACGTAATAAACTCATCGTCAAAGTCCAGAATCCTGGCCTGGTCATAAGTTACCGTCCGAATCTTCACGGTATCCGCCCAGGCCAAGCTGCCCAGAGACGCCAAGCCCGCCGCAACCAAAACCGCACAAATTGTCATCCTGCGAATATTCATCTCGGCTTAGTTTCCCTTGACGAATGTAGCTTTGATGACATTTTGCGAGACGTCGGAGATTTCCAGTTTGTCTTCCATTTGCTCCGCTATTTTCTCCGCCAAGGACTCCGCGGTGCAGTCGGCTTCGATCGAAATATCAGCGTTGCCGCTGGCGAACTTGGCTCGGACATCTTTGACTTCCTTGAGCTTGGCCAGTGCCTTTTTCAGCCGCGTGTATTCGAGGTACTTAATGCCGGAAACTTTCAGCTGGATTTCGCCCCTGCCTTCCATAGCGTCCATCCAGAACCGCAGGATATTGTTTGTAATTCGCGGCGCGATGAACCTGCCCTCAGCGTCGAGGGCCTGCTTGGCTGCTCCGCGGGCTGAGCCTTGCACGCCGGGGAAACTCTTGCCGGGAATGGACGAGATAAGCTGCCCCGTGTCGGCTCGGAAAGTTTTGACGTTGGCTTCGCCCCAGTATTTGTGCCTCATCCTGCCGTAGAGCTGCTTGGGATAGTCCGCGTCCTTCGTAGCGGTGGCCTGGCCTGTAACGAAAATCTGCGCACCGAACCGCTTGGCGATAGCTGCAACCAGGCCTGGCTTGTCCTCCGCCATGGCTGACTGGAGATCTCGGCGGTCAATTTCCTTTATCTGGTTTTTGTCCACCAGCAGAAAGCCGCTCTTTAACAGCAGGTTTTCCACGCGGGTTTGCACGGTGGGGACCTCCTGCCAGTTTTCGTCTATCCGCTCGCGAAGGAAGACCATTATCTTAGGCCTGCCCATCTGCTTGAGCAGATTCGTAACGACGCCCCATGTATCTTCGATGCCTTTTTTCGACACGACGCACCGCAGCTTGAGCGCCCAGGTGCCGTCGTCAGCTGGGCCTGAGCCGCCGGAGAGAACTTTGCATTCCTGGATGAATCCCGCTGCCCGGGCCAGGACGGTGTCCCGCACGAGGGCGAAGTCTTTGGTCTGCGATTGGGAGTAGATAAGCGTCCCCGCAGCCTGCTCAATGGCTTTGCGTTGGCCATCGCGCATGGCGTCAGCCTTGCTCATGCCCTCGCCCAGGACGGTGACAGTTACGAGATTTTTCTGATTTACTTGACCCACTGCCTCGGCTGGGGCAAGGGTAACTGCGCCCAGCAAAGCTGAGACAACCAAACACGTCAGCATGATTTTTCGCATCAAAATACTCCCTTTCTGCATATTCCGCCGCCAGACGCAGCCGATGACATTAACACGAATGACACGAATGGGTTTAACTCAAAACAAGCATTCGCGACATTCGTTCCGATTCATGCAAGTGCCGTGGTGAATTGTAGCCAAGGCATACACCTCACGGGGTCGCAGATGACAAACACGCAACATGTTTTTCTCTGCGAACTCAGCGTCTCTGCGAGACATTCGTAACCACGGCACCGGCAACAACACATACCCCTACAGACAAGCTATGAAAAAACCACCGCCGGGGCGACTGTGCTACGCGCTACGGCACTACTACTTCTTGCTGTTGTACTGTTGTGGTTTCGCTTTGACGGTGGACTTTGACTTCGTCCTCACAGCCTACCGTTACGCATGCCATGCCCAGTGCCGCTGAGATCATCAGTATGGATAGAATTTTCTTAAACATTTTGTTTCTCCTGTAATTGGCGATTGAACATCGGCCCAGCCAGGCCCTTTGCCCAGCTGGGCCAATATCGTAACTTATCGTACTTTCTTGATTGAGACCAGGTAGAGGTTCCAGATTGGCTTGAGCGGTATCTCTACGGTAACCTCAGCCGTGCCGTCAGGGTAGAACTTTTCGGAACCCTTAACGACATGCGCACCGAGCTGATAGGTCTGCATCCGTGTATTTATCTCGTCGCTCTGGGCGACGAAATCCCGCACGGATGTGTCCGAGTCGATCAGCAAGCCATCGATTTGCTCAGCCAGTTTCCGCCTGGCGTCCAGTTCCGCAGCCCGCTTGGCCATCAGCTTGGCCTGGGCGGCGTTGGTGCTGTCGGTGTCGATAGCAGCCTGTCCCTTAGCCCGCATGGTATCGGAAATCCAGGGTGGAGCCTTGGTAGCCGTTGCCAGTACCGTTATCTGCTCGGACGTGTAACCCTTGCAGTAGCGGGCTGGGGGGACGCCCATGCCGATCTCGGTTATCTTGTCATGGCGGACTTTCTCGACGTAGTCCTGCATGGCTTTGATCTTGACGCGGTCGCCCTTGTAGTGGACATCCGCCCAGCTCTTCAAGCTGGCTACGACGGTCTTGAGCGTAACCTCCATCTCAACCTCGACGATAAGCTCGTCGCGGTGATAGCGGATGCCGATTTCCTTGGCTCCGCGGAGGAACGTCCGCATATTCACGTCGATATTGTCAGACTCAGCCACGAAGTCCTGCACCGTGGTGTCTGATGTGATATGCACGCCCTTGATCCGCTCAGCGAGTCTGCGCATGCCGTCCACGCGGGCGGCGCGCACAGCCATGAGCCTGCCCTGAGGCTTGCAATGGGCGCTCCAATACTTCCCAGCTTGCCCATAAGGCCTGGGCGTCCTGCCGCTAGAGGGAATAGCCTGGAGCGGATCCTCGTCCAGTTCCTCGGGCACCACGCCCGAGCCTACGACGGTTATCTTGTCGAACTTGTTGGTCTGCGTCATCTTCTTGAAGTCCGACGCTTTGATCTTGTCGCCCTTGTAATGAGCGGAGTAGATGTGCGTCAGCTTGGTGATAATCGTGCGGAGCGTTACGGACATGGTAACCTCAGCTGTGCCATCCTTGAAAAACTTGGCCTTACCCTCTTCCTTCATCCCACGGATGAAAGTGTTCAGTGCGGTCTCGATGGTGTCGTTCTCCGTAACGAAATCCTGGACCGTCGTATTGGAAGTAATCCTCAAGCCCTTGATGCGCTCCGCCATCTTCCGCATGGCGTCGACGCGGGCTGCCCGAATGGCTAGCAACTTTCGCTGTGCATTCCGCTGGGCCGACTGGGCCAAAACGGGACCAGCCAGCGAAGCCAGCATTGCAACCGCCATTACCATTACCAGTGTTTTCTTGCCTTTACCCATGATGTTTCTCCTTACTCATATGTTCCTACGGAGCACGATGCCCCGATATCTTTTTTTTGAAGTTATCAGTGTTCGGTTATCAGTAAAAACAACAGCAAAACAAAAACAGCAACAGCGATTCTACCGCGAAAGAACGCATAGAACACAAAAGAAAAGGGGGAAAGTTTTTTTGTTTCTAAAAAATCTTCATGTTCTTCATGGTGCAAACTGTTTTCGCGTTTTTTCGTGTCTTTCGTAGTTTTTTTCTTCGCTGTGGGTTATGGACACGTCATTAGCTTGGGGGTTAGTTGTTTTTTTTAGCCAGTCAACCAATTTTCAATCGACATCCTCGTCCTTGTCACCGTTTTCTATCCTTACTCTTCGTCTGGCTCGGATGAATTTTGTTTTAGGCCTTAGTCGTACCGCTTTGGAATAACTTGCGTAAGCTTTGTCCATTTCGCCCAGTGCTTCATAGCACAGGCCCATGTTGAACATCGTTCCGTAATCGTCCGGGGTGTCGTTTAGGGCGCCGCGATAAATGTCCAGAGCGTCGGCGTATTCGCGTTCCTTGGCGAAGCGGTTGCCCTGCTCGGTGAGTTTGCTCTTGCCCTTCTCCAACCTGACGCTGATGACAACCTGGTGCGGGCTGACCTTTGATATGAACTCAGCCACGCATTCCTGGATCATCAACGTGGTGATAGCTGGCATGTTGTTCTTGTATTTTTTGTACTTTTTCTTGTCAGCTTTGTCCTTCGAGTCGTACTTCCGCATGACCGTAACCGAGCAGATGGTTTTGGTGGTGTGGATATCGTCCATCGTGAAGTTTATAGCCGCGGTGGACTGGTATCGCCGCGTGGTTACGGGAATACTGCCATATGGCGTGGGGATGGAACTTCTGTTGACCTCGACATTTTCCGCGACATAAACCGAGCCGTAGATCATGGCGTCCACATTGGCTATCCTGCCGAGCTTGACCGCCTGGTCGGTATCAGCGATGGACATCTGAAAATCTCGCTCGTCCATGATAGCTGAGACTCGCTTGCGGTCGACGAGGACGTAGCGGTGGAATTTTTTATTGTATTCGTCCAAGGCCGAGGTGAGTTTGTCGGTAGCTATCTCGCCCCATTTTTTCTCCGTGCCCTTCTTGGCACCAAACTGGACAATAGCTATCTTTCGCACCGACTTGGGGACGTCGTACTGGGCGGGCCTGTCGTAGCGGATGCTGATTTGGCCGCCCTCGTCGCCGCAACCCCCAACCAGCATAGCCAGAGCCACCGCTGAAAACCCCATCATAACGCTCAAAGAAACATTTCTGAACCTTGGCATATATCTTAAGCTCCCTGTCAGATTTTTATCGACAAAACCGCCCGCGCGACAGGCCGATGGTATAGAGTATCGGATTGCGAAGCACAGACCTTGCGTTATTGTTTGCCGAAAAAGCAACAAAAGTCAAGCCCGTATTATTTTTTTTGCGCCCAGCCACGCTATCCCGTGTCATTCCCGCCATCCCGTGAAACTATGAAGCAAGCCTCCTTCCGGTGTAGTCGTAGTCTATTGTTTTTCGCATAGCTACAAACAGGAAAGGAGACTTGCTATGTTTCGTATTGGTCTGGATGTACATTGGAAGACAACCAGCGTCTGCATTCTCAACGAAAATGGACAGGTCGTCAAGGAGAAAGGAATCAAAGGCTACTTAAACAAAACCATTGAATTCACAGCCGTCCCACAAGTAATGGGAATTCGATTGTTGAAGGCATTTTAGCCAATAAACACGCGGGTTGCCAGCGGGATTCATGGGTTGCTCATGTCTGTTTTAGGAGCAAACAGAGTACCTCATAGCCCGCTACTTTGCAAAATCCAGCCCTCCCGCCGATCGGCTATGGGATGCGTGTGAAAAAAAGAAGTGTAGCGGGTAGCCAAGCTGTGATATACTCCGCGTCGAAAAGCAGCCCGGGCGGGTTGCTGAAATAGAACGTCTGAAACTGGAGTAGCCCAAGCTATGCAAGTACCACTGTTGGATTTGAAAGCGCAATATGCGACGTTGAAACAAGAGATGATCCCCGCCATCGAAGCGGTGCTGGCTAGCCAGTATTTCATCGCAGGCCCGGAGAACAAGCAGCTCGAAGACCTCGTAGCTAGCTACTGTCAGACCGCCCAGGCTGTGGGAGTTTCCAGCGGCACCGACGCGCTGATAGCCAGTCTGATGAGCCTGGGCGTCGGGCCTGGCGACGAGGTTATCACCACGCCATACACGTTCTTCGCCACGGTGGGCAGCATCTGGCGGGTCGGGGCCAAGCCCGTCTTCGTGGACATTCAGGCGGACACATACAACATCGACCCGGCCAGGATCGCCCAGGCAATCACCGCCAAAACCAAGGCTATTATCCCCGTGCACCTCTATGGGCAGGTCGCGGACATGGAGCCAATCCTCGCCATCGCCGCCGAGCATGGGCTGTTGGTTATCGAGGACGCCGCCCAGGCTATCGGCGCGACACAGAACTCTAAGCCCGCAGGCTCGTTTGGCCAGGCAGGCTGCTTCAGCTTCTTCCCGTCGAAAAACCTTGGCGGCCTGGGCGACGGCGGAATGATAACCACCAACGACGAAGCCCTGGCAGAGCGACTGAGGCAGTGTCGCAACCATGGCATGGATCCGAAATACTATCACAAGTGGGTCGGCGGAAACTTTCGGCTGGACACCATCCAGGCTGCGGGCCTGGTCGTGAAAATGAAGCACCTGGAAAGTTGGCACGAGGGCCGGCGAGCGAACGCAGCCTTCTACAATGAAGCCCTGGCCGACGTGGCGGAAATTACCACGCCGACCATCCGCGACTGCAACCAGAGCATCTACAACCAATACATCATCCGCGTGCCCCGGCGAGACCAGTGCAAGGCGTTTTTGCTGGAAAACGGCATAGGCTGCGAGATTTACTACCCCGTGCCGATGCACCTGCAGAAGTGCTTCGCCGGGCTGGGCTACAAAACCGGCGACATGCCAGTATCAGAAGCTGCCGCACTGGAAACCCTCGCCCTGCCCATCTACGCCGAGCTGACCAACGAGCAAAAACAATACGTCGTCGACACCCTGAAAAAGTTTCTAGACAAATAGGGAACAGGCAAGTAGGGGTCCACGGATTACACGGATTTCTAGAAGAAGATTACACGGATTTTTTCGTTTTTAATCAAAAGAAAATCTGTGAAACCGAAGGTTCACTAAATTCGTTTTTGATCCGTGAAATCCGTGGACTCTTGATGATAGACAATCACAGCACCCAATCCGAAATTGCCCGGGACAACCAACCGATTTTATGCCCACACACGATGCCCAATGGTATAGAGTATCGGATTGCGAAGCACAGGCCTTGTGTTATTGTTTGCCGAAAGGGCAACAAAAGTCATTCCCGCGCAGGCGGGAATAATAAAAAAAACTCTCGACAGCCAGCTGGCGGGGTTGTCTAATCCTGTAAAATTGGCTACCAAACGAGAGAACCTGCTATGGATAACACGAAAAAAGCATTCACGCTCATCGAACTTTTGGTCGTCAACGCGATCATCGCGCTGCTGGTGAGTATTCTGCTGCCGTCGCTAAAAACAGCTAAGGAGTTAGCCCGGCAGGTAGTTTGCCTTTCCAATAACAAACAGGTCGGTGTTCTATTTGCATATTACGCGGAAGACAACAAAGGGCTAGTACCCTTTGGCCCGAATGTCCCGGGGAACATGCCCAACCAGTGGTTCATGCAGCTAATTCCGTATGTCCGCACAGAAATGCAAATTGATGCAAACTTACGGCTGGGAACTTTACGATTGTCCATCCCAAGACCGTACTGGCGGTTACGATCCCTGGCCTGATTCGAAGATGAATGTCTACATGGCCTCCGTCGGCTGGACGCCGGCGAATATCTATGAGCTAAAGGACGCCGCTGATACGGTACTCCTGGCCGAGCGTGATGGGAGGAATTGGCATGTCACACCAGACGACCCAACTGCGCCGGGCTACAGCCAAGGGACTCTCCCCGCTGACCGCCATCTGGGGAAAACAAACGTCCTCTGGGCGGATACCCATGTAGATTCTCGCGACACTATAGAGCTGACCGAAACGCTCGAGTGGTGGGACCGCCAGTAGATAGCAAGACGGGTGGCATACAACGCCGTGAACTCAAACCGAAAAATAACTTTGTCAGCTCTTCCTTGTTGGATATTGGATATTCAGTTTTGGCCCAGCATCACATTTTAGTTCACAGCGGAGGGTGGCATGGCTAGACCGCGGGTCTGCGGGGTAGCTATGAGGACTGTGGTTCGTCAAAGGTGGCGTCGGCTATTCCCCTTGCGGTTCGCGAAGTTCCCCTGCCAATTCCTCCGCCACTTCCATGGCTTCGGTTTCGATGGGTGCCATTATGGCTGGCTCGTCGATAAGCAATGCGGAGAGTTTATTTTGCCATTGTTCGAATTCGTCGCAGTTGTCGATACCCCGCGCAGCTTCGATAGATTGCTCGTATGGCTTGTCGGATTCCAGCAGGCTGATAGCCTCGGTGTCACACCGCCAGGTGCCAATGCGACGGATTCCGAGTTCCTGTTCCATGGCGTCAAACCAAGGGGGGGGGTTCATGAAAAAGTCGTCGAACTCGCCCTGCCGGCCTGACTTGATTTTCATCAGCAGGACAGTACGATACCTCGCAGCATGGCGGACGCCTGCGCGCTGATCGAGCGGGTGAATCTGCTGGGCCTTCAGACCAGACTCACACCGGCAGATTTTGTACGAAACTCGTTGCTCTTCTGCCAGGGCCTTGAATCCGTCCATCAGAATATCGCTGAAGTGAAAAAAAACATCCCCTTCAGGACTCTCGATAAACCCGTACCCCTTCGATTTGTCATACCACTTTACCCTTCCAACCGGCATATCGGCCTCCTACAAGAAGTCCAGATAAAAACGTGCCCGGTACACATCACAATGAGGGCAAAACAACTACTGCCACGATGGCAGCAAGTATTACAATCGGTTCATTATACATTTCTCGGCACAAGTTGCAAGCCCCCTGTAATAAAAAAATCTGCCGGTAACAAAAGGCTAAATGACGAAACTCAAATGAGGAAAAAAGAAAAGAAAAAACATGGGCGGGACGCGCGTGCTACGAGATCATTCGCTCATATATTTCGCCAGGCGGTCGCGTAGTTTGGCTCGGCCTCGGC
>JAOZNE010000280.1:0-2458 GCA_029933955.1 Phycisphaerae bacterium | reverse complement strand
CGATACTCGCGAGCCTGTTCCTGCTGATGATGCGGTCGCGAAGCCTGTCGTTACCCAGGCGCGTCGCTTTGGCAGTGGGGGTGCTGTTGGTCTACGCCGTTTTCGACGAAGCGACTCAGACGCTCGTAGCAGGCCGAGGCGCCTCGGCATGGGACGTCCTCGCCGACGCCCTGGGCATAGGCCTGGCCATAGCGGCAGACGTTTTAGCAACTCTGGCAATGCGAACAAAAAACCAGACTGGTTGATTTTTTCGTCGCGAGGGGGTAGAAGTTACAGCTATGGTTTTGGCGGCACAACTCGGGGCGATGGTATACGCCTGTATAAACGACTTTGGCGACTTTTGTCGTTTCTGCGGGCGAACCCTAAGCCAAGTGCCAGCTGCGGCGATGCACAAACAACATTACCGCTCGCTGCTCGTACAGCTTTTCGAGGTCGGCACGCGGAGCATTCCCGTCGTGATGATTACCGGCGCGTTCGTCGGAGCAGTCCTGGCTGTGCAAACGGTCTCGCAATTCAAAGCCATCGGCATGATCGACCAGATGGGCACTATCGTGAATATGTCGGTCCTGCGAGAACTGGGCCCGGTGTTGGCGGGGATAATGCTGGCTGGCCGCGTCGGCGGCGGTCTGACGGCGGAGCTTGGCACGATGCGCGTAACCGAGCAAATCGACGCCCTGCGGGCAATCGGCACAGACCCCATCGCCGTGCTGGTCGTGCCGCGGTTCCTGGCCTGCGTGTTGCTGATTCCGATACTGGCCCTCTACGCGAGCTTTATGGGCATATTGGGAGGATACCTCATCAGCGTACACCTTTACGGCGCTAGCCAAACGATGTTCTGGGCCAACGCGGCAGACTCGGTATTCATCTACGATATCTTCTACGGGCCTGTAAAATGCGCGTTTTTCGGGGCGGTAATGGCTCTTATCTGTTGCTACAAAGGCTTCCACTGCAAACCGGGCGCAGCGGGGGTGGGCAGAGCGTGCACAGAGAGTTTCGTCGCCAGTTGCATGGCTATCCTCGGACTGGACTTCTTTCTGGGCATGGCACTGAACTCAATAATCGAAGCTGTCTGGGGCGTGAAAGTCCTGTTGGGATAGCTGACAGGTTGATTGGTTGACTGGGTCTTGGGTATTGGTTATTCAATGGGCCTTGGGTATTTGGGCTTTGGACATTTTTTAGTTGTCAGGAGAAACATGATAAAACCAATCGAAAATTGGCTTAGCCGACATAAAAACACCACCAGCTTCTGGCTGCACATGCTGGGCATACCCGCCTGCTTTATCGCCGCGCCGACGTTCCTTATCCTGGGCAATTGGCCCCTGGCCCTGGCGATGTTCGTAGGCGGCTACGCGCTACAGTTCCTGGGCCATCTTATAGAGGGCAACCGTTCCGGCGAGGAAATGCTCCTGCGGAAAATCCTGCGGTTGCATACAAAACAAAGTCAACCCACAACTCGAAACCATATATGAAATCAATACTCGCACAACATAGCTTTCAGTTCGTCAGCTTCTGCGATGTCTACCACGCCATGCCAAACGCCGCCATCCAGATTTTTGAGGATTATCACCTCATGCATATTATCCGCGGGGACGCCGAAATCACCATTGATGGTGTTACATATCCCACCCCCGTCGGGTCGGTGCGAGCTGTTCCTCCCTGTACGCGATATTACTCCAGCGTGAGCGGGGATTTTATCATGAGAAACATTCACTTTAGGCTATGGACTGCCAACGGCAAGCCTGTCGAGCGGCGATGGATACTGCCGTTTGTTTTTGCTCCGGACTACTTTGGCCATACCCAAGAGCTGCTCGAGGAGCTATGCACACTTGACTGCGAGAGTCCCCGGGAGCAAGCCAAAGCCGCCGCCATTGCCCACGAAATCGTCCTCGAACACTGGGTCAATGCCGAGCTGCAGCCCAGTAGGCCCGAGCTTATCGATCATCGAATCGAGCAGCTCCACGACATTCTGGTATCCCCCGAGCATCTGCGACGCCGCTACGACGCGCAGGAGCTAGCCCATGCGTGTCATCTCAGCACCAGCCAAATGAATAGGCTGTTCAGACGGACATTTCAATGCAGCCCGCAGAAATTCTGGGAAGATCAACGCCTCGCTGCTATCCGTGCAGCGTTCGACACCAAACCAGATACCACCATCGGGGAAATTGCCGAGGAGTTTGGCTTTGAAGAGTCATCCTATTTCTCGCGATGGTTCAAAGAACGCGCCGGGATATCCCCCGCAGCATACCGCCAACAATCAGCCACCACCCGTCAAATATAACATCAGTTGTCAGTTATCCCAGCCATAAATTTCGCAAATAAGTGCTGGGATAACTGACAACTTTTTCTCGTAACCGTTTACGGACGAGAACCGCGAATGAACGCTAATAAACACGAATTATTGTAAAAAAACAAAGTTTACCGTGAAGTTTTTTGTTTTTTCTTTCGTGTTTTTCGCCGT
>JAOZNE010000067.1:0-9639 GCA_029933955.1 Phycisphaerae bacterium | reverse complement strand
TGGGCCGTACTGGACTTGAACCAGTGACCTCCTGCGTGTCGAGCAGGCGCTCTAGCCAACTGAGCTAACGGCCCCTATTGGGATGGGGCAATATATGCCCTCGGTGGCGAGATGTCAAGTGTCATCGTCAATCTTTTTGCAAAGCAATGCCCGACCGAGAATCTCTCACTCAGCCGGGCGTGAAATTATGTATCGTCGTTGGCCCTGGTCAGACGCGCCCCGCAGCCAAGCCAAAACCACAGGCACGCCATATGCCACCCGAAGCAAAAGGGGCTGCATGTTTCGGAACTTATTGCTGCGTCGCTTTTTTCAGCTTGGCATCTTTCTCGGCGTCAGAGAGTTTGTCCCATGCCAGCGGACAGCCGCCGCAGCAGAAGCCTACGCCCTTGCCTTTATACTGCCGATAGAGGTTGGCTGGAACTTTGGCGGGGTCGATTCTCGATCCCATCAGTGGGCAGGTGGTGTTGACCACAGCGGGCTTGGCAGCCGAGGCTTTCAGCGGACATTTTTTGGCCTTGGTTGCGACGCACTTGGGACATGTTTTATCCGGGGTGCACTTGACGCACTTGGAGGCTTTGACGCATTTGTTGGCCTGGACCTGGATGGCTTGAAGCTTGGCTTCGATTTTCACCAGGGCTGCCAAAGCAGCGGCCTTGTCGTTGGCTCCGACGGCCTGCCTGGCCACGGCGACCTGTGCGATGGCGGCGTTGAGATTCTTCAGACAACCGGCTCGTGCTTTTTCACATTCGTCAGCCTTGGCTGCGGTGCACTTTGCACACATCTTGCCCGGGGTACACGTGGTACATTTCGGAGCTTTGACGGGGCATTTCGCAGCTGCAGCTCGCGGGCCACAACCAGCTTTGACCTTACAGACAGGCGGCTGAGCCTGGGCGAGGCTGCCCGCCAGAAACGTTACCGCCAACATTGCAACTACCAGAATCGTAGTGCGTGTTTGTAATCTTGTCATAGCTTTCTCCTGGTTAAAACAGCCTGTTTGAAATTCCTGATTACGCAGCATTGTATCTCCCGCGTCTGGATATTTCTACAAATTGTAAAAAAATCAGGAACCGCGAACCGTACTACCGTCGTCGTTTGCGTTTGCGTCGGCTTGGTTTTTTCCTGGGGTCTTTGTCGTCCGCTTGGAAAAACCCTTCCGCTATCTTGCCATATTCGAACCAGTAGTATCGGCGGGCTTGGTCTTCCTTGGCTGGCTTGGCTTGGCGGAGTTGTGATATCATCCAGCCAATCTGGTGCAGCATAAACCTGGCCTGGCCCGCCGCGGTTCCGGCGAGTTGCAACTTCGGATAGACGAAGCTCCGCATCTCGTTGGCCAGACTCGTTAACGTCTGTGGGGCAAAGCGAGCACCGGGCGTCGCGACGGAATCGTCCGTAGCCGCAGCCAGGCAAAGCGAGCCGATGGCATTGTATGTAGCTGCCAGGGCTTGGGGCGAGTTCGGGCTGGGCTGCCTGGCTGCGAGCGACCGCTGGGCAGAAGCCAGACGCAACAGCTTGCGTCGCAAGGCGGGGTAATCGCGGGCACCGGAGCGATAAACCGCTGCCCATGGATAGATGGGATTGCCCTTGCGAGGCCTGGCGGGCAGAGGCATGGGGAGAATCTTGCCGCCATGGACATACACGGGTCGCCACGCGATAGCAAGGCTCTCCAGCAGAGAATCGGAGGCGAGTTTCCGGGCGGGCTTGGCGGGGCCTGCCGGCTTGGCGGGGCGAGCTTGGGCTGGCTTGGCTCGACGATCCAGCCCCAGCACCAAGCCATAGATTAGCCTCAGCTTATTGGGCCTGCTCTGGACAGATCGACGCGGGCGAGATTTTTCCGCAAGCCCGGCCAGGGGCCTGGCTGAAGGCTTGGCCACGATTTTCGGCGGGACTTTAATCTGTCCGATCCTGGCTTTGAGACCAGCTACCGCCTGGGCGAGCTGATTGACCTTGGTGTCGAAATCCGGCGCGAGCTTATAGCCTGACGATTGACAATGGAACTGGAACTTCCTCAACAAGGGCAGCGTCGCCAGGCCCCACTGGGCATGGGCGGTTTGCAGCACCTCCCTGGCCATAGCTGCGCGACCGGCCTGGGCAAGCACATTCGCCTGCAAACTCCGCAGCGAAATTTTCCTCAGCCCAGCTGTGGCAAGCCCCCCCGCCGCAGCCTGCATGGACAACACCCCCTCGCGATCCACCGCCTTGGCGACATCGATATTCACCGCTGGGGCGAAGTTCAGCGGCGCGTCATGCAGCAGCACCGCCGCGGTGTGGTAGTCTTTTTCCTTGGCAGACAAGGCTGCCTGTTTCAGGCAGTACGCAACGAAGGCTGGATAAGCTGCGTCGAACTGAGGCTCGAGTTTGCTGGTGTCTCCGCCGAGGAGAATTCTTTCTCGCAGCTCCCCAGCCAGGCCAAGCTTTGCTCCGCCACGCCGATGCGAACGACGCGAACGACGTCGCGAGGATTTGCGACGCGTCTTGTCTTTGTCCTTCGCCTGGAGGGGTTTTAGCGACGGGGTCGGAATCCTCGCCCAGCTTGGGAACAGAAATTCGTACCGGGCTTCGAAGAGCAGATTGTCCAGCTCGTCGCTGGTGTATGACGCGCCGGGGATAGCTTGGCCTGTCTTGTCGAGGAACACCAACTCGCCATCTCGCTCGTCGCGGGCCAGGCCCTTGGTTTTAGTCTTGGCAGCTCGTCGTCTGCTCGCCCGTGCGTCGGCCTGTTCCTGAAACAGCACGAACCTGCCTCGCGGGTCGATTCCGCAATGCACCGCTGCGAGTTGGCTGCGGTATCGCTGCACGCCTTGGGCGTACCGGGCTGATATTTCCGCAGCATTGGCCCGGGACATCCGGGCCTGGGTCTCGCGGATAAGCTCGTCGTACCGCTTGACAGCGGCCTTGCGTTCGATCGCTATTTCCCGCTTGCGACGCGGCAGCTCGGCGTAATATCTGCGGAGTTCTTCCAACTTCTTTCGCGCGTCAGCCTTGGCCTGGCCACGCAGCCTGGGTATCTTGGCCCGCATGTCGCGTATCGCCTGGCGGGTCTTGTTGATCTCGCCCGGCAGGTCGCGTTTCTCGCGGTCCAGTTGCGACAAGGTCTGGGCGGACTGCTGCCTGAGCTGGCCAATATAGGCTCGCTGGGCTGCGGAGAGAGCGGAGATTTTTTTGGCGTTGAGCATCTTGTCAGCCGGGATATTCCGCACAGCTGCCTGGACGATAGCAGCTGGGCCCGAAGCCTTGCCGTAAGCCTGTAAGAGCTTGGACAGGCTACGGGCGGACGCAGCGGGGGCGGATTTTCTTCTGCCTCGCCTGGCTGGAGCGCCAGCTGGGCCGCCAGCAGCCCAGGCCTTCATGTTTCGTCGCATCAGCATAACTGCTGCATCGCGGATAGCTGGGGGCGAAGCGTAGTCGCTCCCGAGCAACGGCAGCAGAATTCGACCGCCGCCGGGCGTAGCGACCTGCAACAGGCGTCCAGGCTGCAACGACGCCAAGCTGGGCCAGCCCTGGCTTGCCTCGGCGGAACTGGGCCAATTTATCGCGAAAGACTTCCCCGCCAGCAGCGGAATTTCCACAGGCCCGAGCGGCTCGAGGATACCGATAAAACTTTGTCCTGCAAGCGAACAGGCTACGAAATCCACCTGCTTTGGCGCGGGGGCCTGGGCGGCCTTGGCCTGACGCTTGGCCCGGGCCTTGGCTGCCCATCGCTTGCGTGCAGCCCCCAGGCGCGTCAGCTCTCCCGCCCGGGAGCGACGCCCAGTCTCGGCGGGCTGGTCTTGGCTGGCCTGGGCTGGGGCGACGGTTGCGCCGAAGCTCATCGTCATGGGTTCCCCGCCCCCCAGCCAACGGATTTTTTTGATTTCCTCCGCGGTGAAGACAAGGTCTCTGCCAGGCTTGGCGAAGTTACCCGAGATTTTCCGGTTGTCTCGTCTACGGCGAGAATCTCTGCCGGGGCGAACCTCCGCTGGGCTCAGCAGGTACTTCGCGTCGCCAGGCCTCTGCCAAGCTCGCCTTAGTCGATCAGCAGTCATAATGTACAACGGTAGCTTGGCCTCCGCGATGTCTCCCAGTCCGAGCGACCCGGAAGCAAAAACTCCAAGCCTCCTGCCATCCTCAGCTGAAAGCGACACTACGGGCCTGAGTTTTTTCAACTTGTCCCCCAGGTCGCCCACTTGCTCAGCCCCGCGCCTTCGGCCGCGTTTGCGGGTTGACTTGCCCGTACCGGCAGTATAGCGAACCAGTCGCAAACGATAAGGCTGCCATTTCCCATCAGCCCGAGGCCTAAGCCAACGCCACCCCCCCTGCTTGGGGGAAGTTTTCTGCCACAGCATCCCGTCGCGCAGCAGATAGCTCCCCCCCGCGGCGTCGCGCAGGTTGATCGTAGCCTGGCTGTCCAGCAGCGTTTTGTAAAAATCGAACTCGCTCTTGATAGCCTCTCTGCCAACGCCGAGCGAGTAGTCCGCCACGGCGAGAAGTTTGTCGTAGAGCAGCTTGGGGAGGGTTTTTTTCGAAGCCTCGGCCGCTGAGCGGATTTTCAACAACGGCAGGTTTCGCGATTTGTGCGTAGCGGTTCGCATGTCCAGCCGAAGCAGCTCCTCGCGAGGCTCCTGCGGGGTCATCCAGGCCAATATCAGCGGCGCTTCAATTTGCGTCGGGTCGTTGCGGATAATCTCGATGAGTATTTTGGCGAGGGTTTTCCGCGGCAGTGCCCATTGGCCTGCCAAGGCCTGGGAGGCCAGGGCTGCTTTTACCAATGTCAAGCCGAGCTGGCCATTGACGGGCCTGACCCGGACGCGACGGGCCCAGCGGGGAAGGAGCAGTGCGACAGCTTGTTTGTAGCGGGTTTTGGAAACGAGTTTGCGGGCCTGGGCGACGCTGGCCTGGTCTGCTTTCCATTGGCCTACAAGCCCGCCGATATTGGCGGGGGCCTGGGCGACAAGCTTCTGCCTGGCCCGGGCGAGGTCGACCAACTCGCCCAGGTCGTTCTTTCGCTTCGCTGCGGTAATTTTCGCGGTGAAGCCCGTCAGCTCCGCTTCGATCTTCGCGCGTTTCCGAGCCAATTGAGCCGGGGTCATAGGCCCGGTTGGCTTGGCCCGGCGGGCGACCGGACGACGGACGGGCTGAGTTTCATCCCCGGTAAGGAACGCCAGCAAGACCACTGCCGAGACGACAATCGCGATGGCTACGACTATCAGCAACATTTTGTTGCTGCCGGATTTCGCTCCGCCCGCAGACGAAAAAGCAGGCTGTTGACTTGTAACGTCGCTTGTCGCGTCGGGGTGGTCGCCCAGCAGGTCGTTGTCGTCGGAGAAGGTCAGTTCCTCCTCAGGCCCAGCTGGGACCTCCAGCACCGCGGAGCATTTGGGACACTTGCCTTTCTTGCCGGCGAGGTCGTCGGAGACGTTCATCTTTTGGCCACACTGCGGGCAGGCGAATTTTATCATGGGTGTTCCTTCCGTATCAAAAGCTGGCTTGGACAAATGAAAGTATGTCAAAACCAGCCATCATCGTCAAGAGTCCACAGATTCCACAGTCGAAAAACAGCGAACCACGAATGGACACGAATGGACACGAATAAACACGAATTGTTAGAAAAACAAAAACAGCCCGGTGCCGTGGTCCTCAGATTCCACGGATTAAAAAAAGATTTCACGGATTTTCTTTTTGATAAAAAAAGAATCCGTGTAATCCGTGGACTGCTGTTCATTGCCTATTCCCTACTTGCCTATTTGCCTACATGCCTATTCTACATTCTTGACCTGGCGGGCATTGGGATATAGAGTTATGCGGATTGGCTGTTGCGCCGGCTGCGGTTGGCGTAGCTTTGCATCATTACAGTGGTAGGGTGTCCGAGCGGCTGAAGGAACTGGTCTTGAAAACCAGCGTACCCGAAAGGGTACCGTGGGTTCGAATCCCACCCCTACCGATAATTCACCGCAAAAAAAAGTTGTCAGTTATCAGTTGTCAATCATCAGTAAAAGCGGAAAAAAATGGATTCCCCAGCACTTATTTGCAAAAGTTTAAGATACCGCAAGTCTCCGGGCTTATGGCAATAGTTTTAACAAACTGCAAATAAGTGCTGGGGAATGACAAAAGAAAACAAAAGCAGAGCAGGAACCGATATTGTGACAGAAAATAAAGAAAACGAAAAAATTAAAATCGTACTCATTGGCGGCAGCGGTTATGCGGGGTTCGAAGCCATTCGTTGGCTGGGCCGACACCCAGTTGCTCAGGTCGTAGCTGTGTTCGGGCCTGAGGGCGAACTTGGGCCTGTCGATTCTTTTCACCCGCTGCTAAGCGGGCAAAGCGAGTTGGTGCAGGAGAAGTTCGACATCTCCGCCATCAAAGCCCTCGGCGCAGACTTGGCTATGCTTTGCGTGCCGCACAAAGTAGCGATGAGCTATGTCCCCGCTCTTCGCGAGGCTCACCTGCGGGTGATAGACTGGTCAGCGGACTACAGACTCACCGACGCGGACGAGTATGCCAAGTGGTATTGTCCCCACACCGACCAAGCCGGGCTGGCTGAGGCGGTTTACGGGCTGCCGGAGTTTTTCGCCGAAGATATCGCAGGGGCCAATCTCGTAGCCAACCCGGGCTGTTACCCGACATGTGCAGCCTTGGCTATCGCGCCGGTTCTCCAGGCTGGGCTTATCGAGCCTGGCGGGATTATCGTCAACGCCATCAGCGGCATCAGCGGAGCGGGCAGAACGCCGAGCCTGGCCCAGCACTTCCCCGAGCGGAACGAAAACTTCGAGCCATACGGCGTGGGCGTCCACCGACACATGCCGGAAATGGAACAGGTGGTCTCCGCCATCTGCGGCACGAAAACCGAGATACTATTTCAGCCTCACCTGGCCCCGATGGACAGGGGCATGTTGTGCACCATCTACGCCAACCCCACAGCGGGAGCTACGGAAGAAAAACTGGTCGAGACGCTCCAGCAGACATACGCGGCCAAGCCTTTCGTCCGAGTGCGGACAGCCCCCCTGCCGGCAACCAAGTACACATGCGATACAAACTATTGCGACATCGCCGCCAGGCTGGCCAAGGGCAAGGTCGTGCTGTTCTCCGCTCTGGACAACCTGCTAAAAGGCGCGAGCACCCAGGCAATCCAAAATATGAACCTAATGTTCGGCCTGGACGAAACGACGGGGCTTTTTTGATTGCGGATTTTTGATTTCGGATTTCGGATTTTTTGCACCATGAAGAACATGAAGGGCATGAAGAGAGAATTTAGAGAGTTGTCCAGACATATAACCTTGCCCAAAGGTTTCGTCGCCGGGGCCTCGGCTTGCGGCATCAAGCCGTCCGGCAAGAGAGACCTCGGTATTATCGCGGGCACTGGCGACCTGGCCGGGGCGGTGGTAACCACCGGCAACCAGATAATCGGCGAGCCTATAAAGTGGATTCGGTCGGTGCTGCCCAGAGGCTGCGGGAAGATCCGAGGGGTGGTTATCAACGCGGGCAACAGCAATGTCTGCACCGGCCCTGCGGGCCTGGCTGACGCCAAGACCATGGCCTGCCTGACTGCCAAGGCTCTGGACACGACGGCCCAAAAGGTTCTGGTCGCATCGACCGGCGTGATAGGTCAGCGACTGCCGATGACGAAAGTCCGACGGGGCATCGCCGAGGCTGGGGCCTCGCTGGGGCTGCGAAACGACGCTGCATTTCTCCAGGCCATGATGACCACCGACCTGCGCGAAAAGTCGGCTGTGGCGCAGACCACCATCGACCGCCGGGGGGTTACCGTCGCGGGGGTAGTCAAGGGTTCGGGCATGATAGCCCCGTCCCTGGCGACGATGATCGGCGTGATCACCACCGACGCAGCCATCAGCCCGTCGGTGCTCCGCACGATGCTCCGGGGAGCGGTGCGGGGGAGCTTCAACGCCGTCTCCGTAGACACCGACCAGAGCACATCCGACGTGGTTGTCATCCTGGCCAGTGGCCAGGCCGGCCTGGCTGGCGGAGCCAACGCGAAAATTGCGAAAAAAATGCCGAACATAAAACCCGGCACGCCAGCCTGCGCGAAGTTCTGCGAAGCGTTGCAGGAAGTCTGCGACGCGTTGGCTTGGCAGATCGCAGCCGACGGCGAGGGAGCTACGCGGGTTGTCCGCGTGCGGGTTCGTCGGGCACGCAACGACGCCGACGCCCAGGCTGCCGCGATGAGCGTGGCTAACAGTCCGCTGGTAAAGACTGCCGTCCACGGAGCCGACCCCAACTGGGGCCGAGTCGCCATGGCCCTGGGCAAGTCCGCCGCCAAGGTGCAAGCTGAAACGCTCACCATAAAGATAGGCTCGCCGGAGAAGTTGGTGAAAGTTTTCGCCCGCGGGCAAGGCTGCCGGTTCGACGAGAAAACCGCCTCGAAACTCCTGGCCAGCGGCGAGGTCGTCATCGACTGCGACCTGGGCCTGGGCAAGGGGAAATTCCAAGCCCTGACCTGCGACCTGAGCAGAGAGTACATCAGCATAAACGCCGACTATACGACGTGAAAATAGGGAAGTAGGGAAAAACAGCGAATGACGAATTCCGAAGCCCAAATACCCAATGACCATTGAATGCCCAATGAGCAATATCCAATAGCCAAGCCCAATCCGAAATCCGAAAATTAAAAACACAGCCATCCCATAGACGGCAGAAATACGGTCGTTGGTCACATTTTAACCAATAAACATACATGGTTGCGGCTGGGTCGTCAGAATGTCAATCCGCATTTTTTTTAGCTCCGTAGGAGCGGCATCTTTGTAGAAAAAAGCTGCCACGAACCAAGCTCCGTAGGAGCGACATCTTAAATTGCCCCAAAAACCAACACAAAGATGCCGCTCCTACGGAGCTAAACATATTATACAATCGCGTTACTACAAAGATATCGCTCCTACGGAGCTGTCAAGCCATCGTGCTATGGGATGGCTGTGTGATGAAGAGAAAGCTTTTTTGTTCAAGATGACTGAATGGCAATGTGAACTAATCGAAGCAATCTGGCCTCTGTATTGCGGTGGGACTCCCGCCGTAAAGTGCCGTTAAATCTCCCGTAGGCTCATCGAATCCGAGCAATTTTTCACGACCAACCGGTACACCACACCAAGCATGATTTCGACATTTCGCCCACAAATTTCCGTAAAACCGCGCACAGCCAGGCCTTTGGCGAATTAGGTTCTTCGAAGTCTCGAAGAAAAGGGATTGGAACGGAGAATATCATGGTGGCTGGGAATTGGATTACAATCGACTGCGACACTGCTGCATTTACTTACGCCGAGGCGTGCCGCGTCGCCAGGAAAGTTATGTCCTGCGACATGGTGCCGGTTCTGCTGCGTCTGGATTCAGCAGCCAGCACATCGACAGCCGCGATGGCAAGGCTTGTGCTGCTGCGGCGGAACCTGCTAGCCCAAGGCCGAGACATCGAACTGGCAGGCCTGGCCGGCCGCGTCAAAGCCGTCTACGAAATAGCCCGCATGCACAACCTGCTGCCCATTAGGTAGCCGTGGAATCCGTGGACGAATAAGCAGGCCACTGGTTTCAGGTGTTGTTTCAATGGGCCCCTGCGGGTAGTTTATTAGCGGTTTTATGATACTTCACACACAGGGAGAGAATCGGTGAAACGCAAAGTCGATGACATTCGAGGGGACATTTGATGGCATAACACCTGATGAC
>JAOZNE010000279.1:0-2485 GCA_029933955.1 Phycisphaerae bacterium | reverse complement strand
TTATAAAAACGCCTGATTCCAATCGCAAGGCGGAAAATTATAAGCCATGAGAATCTTTTCACAGTGCTCAAATCAATCCATCAGCCGCGTTATACCCACCAAACGCGTATTATTCACTTGTCAAATTTTGTCAGGCCTGAATTGTGCGACAGGCTCAATACTGATATCGAAATTCGAAACTTTAAACAATTTCACAACCACGGCACCGGCTATGAAATAATCTAGGATACTTCTGCCACCATTCCCGAAATTCAGACTTGTTTTTTGTCGCTGATACACTAGAATGTTCCGCTTCCCATTACCAACTACACGGAACAACCATCCCGAAAGGAAAGACGACATGTTGAGAATAGCGGTAATAGGCGGCGACGGAACAGGCCCGGAAGTGGCAGCTGAGGGCTTGAAGGTTCTCGATGCGGTCAGCAAAAAAGTAGGTTTCGAATATAGCACCAAGGACTTCGACGTCAGTGGCGACAGATATCTCGCCCGTGGTGGAAATCCCGAAGCGCCCAGTATCGAGGTCATCAGCGACGAGGAACTCGAAGAGCTTCGCGGTTTTGACGCTATCTATCTAGGTGCGGTGGGTCATCCGGACGTGGCTCCGGGCATTCTGGAAAAAGGCTTGCTGCTCCGCGCCCGTTTCGCGTTGGATCAGTACATCAACCTCCGCCCGGTTCAGCTTTACCCCAACGTGCCGACCCCGCTGGCAGATAAGGGGCCTGAGGACGTGGACTTCGTCGTCGTCCGCGAGAACACCGAGGGTATTTATACCGGCATGGGCGGCGTGCAGTATCAGGGTAGCCCGCGGGAAGTTTCCACGCAGGTCAACTGCACCACGCGATTCGGAGCCGAGCGAGCTATCCGCTATGCCTTCGAGCTGTGCCGCAAACGCAACAAGAAAAAACATCTCACACTGGTACACAAGACCAATGTCCTGACCTTCGTAGGCTCGACCTGGTTCAACGCGTTTCAGGACGTCGCCAAGGAATATCCGGATATCGAGACGGACTACAACCACGTGGACGCGGCCTGTATGTGGTTCGTGAAAAATCCGGAGTTTTACGACGTGCTGGTTACCGACAATATCTTTGGCGACATCATCACCGACCTGGGCGCTATGATCCAGGGCGGCATGGGTGTGGCTGCGGGCGGAAACATCAACCCGGACAAGGGTGGCACGAGCATGTTCGAGCCTATCGGCGGCAGTGCCCCCAAATACACGGGCCAAAATGTTATCAACCCCATAGCCGCGATCGGCGCCCTGGCAATGCTGCTGCGGGAGACGGGCAACAACACGGGCGACGAAAAACTTGTCGAAGCGGGCAACCGCGTAGAAGCAGCCATCGTCGCATGCACGCCCAGAATGTCGAGCCAGTCAGCTGGGCGAATGGGTATGGGCACCGACGCTGTGGGCGATATGGTAGCCAAGGCTGTTGCCGACGCCAAGTAAACCCAAGGCGAGTAACAAGAATCTTTGGCGGGCAGAAGAGAGCGAGAGTTTTCTTCTGCCCGTTTTTTTGTGAGGTCATTCTGCAGGCGAGTCTGGCTGTTGGTTTTCCCTGCGATGTCGCACCGACCGGACAAACTGATAAATAAGCCCAGCCGTGCCAAGTGTAAGCGTAGCTCCGGGCCAGGCTAGCGGATATGCGCCGAGAAACTCTGCTATTTTTTCATGCGTGCCGAACTTCAACGCCAAGCTCAGCCCGCCACAGATGAGCATCGACGAGCCTTGCATCGCGGTCAGCACCATCACGCAGAATCGGAACGTTACGAACGTCAGCAGGAACAGCAGCATACCCCCAGCTATCGCTCCTGCCCAGGCGAATGGCAGGATATCCGCCCGCCCCATCGCCGTAACGACATAGCCAAATGCGACATACCCAGCCAACGCTCCAGCTGCGGCGCCGAGCAAGGCCAGGAAAAGTTTCATCAAAGGCCAGGCTAGCACTCCCAGCACTACCCCGCCGGCGAGCATGCCTATCCACCACTGATCTTCATAGCCTGCCTGTACCACTAACATCCCGCCGACCGTCGTGCCAAAAACCGCAGCGTTGATAATCAGTAAAAATTTGAATATCCGCCAGCCCAACAGCAGATATAGCACGCCGATCAGACAGAGAATTCCCCCCGCCAACATCGGCAAAGCGGTGAGGTTCTGGAGCGTCTCCTCCAAAGGTGGAGCCTGGGCTGAGCGCACAGCTTCGAGCGCATCGCGGATATGCTGTTGCACAAGCTCATTAAGCCTGGCTGCAGCATCCGGGTCCAGCGTGGGAGTTGGTGTCGCTATGGCTAACATGGGTCATTCATTTCGGGTCGCCTACTTGCTACTCGCTTATTCATCAGGAGTCCACAGATTTTCTTCTGGCGGATTCAACTCACAAGTGCGACCGGGTCAAATCCTGGTTTTCTATCCTTATTGACCATTGAATAAATTACTCAAACTGACCGATTTTCAGCAATCCAACCGCGGGGTTGTTGACTGGTT
>JAOZNE010000278.1:0-2486 GCA_029933955.1 Phycisphaerae bacterium | reverse complement strand
GCTCGGGACTTCGCTCTAACACGCCAGCTGAAGCCTGTGTGATAAGCTCCGCGTCAGTACTCTGCTGAGCGATAGGCCCATGAAGCTGACCCGCCAAGAAAGCCAAGCCAACCGCCAAAAGAAGAAAAACCGTCTGAATTGTTATGGAACTACCGGCCATCTATATACTCGCTTATTATCAAAAGTCCATATCCACGGATTACACGGATTAAAAACAGATTTAGTGAACCTTCGGTTTCACGGATTTTTTTTTGGAAAGTTATCAATAAAAAACAAAATAGCGAAAAACAAATGGTACAGGGAAGGCAGCGCTTTTCCGTAGCTTGGACGTCTCGTCCATGCGTAGCATGGGTATCTTGCCCATGTTTTTTCTTTTTTTGTCATTCAATGGGCCCTGGGTGTTTTGGCCTTGGTCATTTTTTCGTTTTTCGTCATTGATTCGTTATTCGGATTTCGGAATTTGCTGTTTTCCCTATCGCCTATTCCCTAAACCTGTACTTTCGCCAGTTCTCGTTTGTGGAAGATTACGCAGGCAAGGGCCAGGAAAAATGTTGCTCGTAGTGCTACGCTCATTATCGCAACTTCGCCGACGGCAGGCCAGGATATGAAGATTCCTTCGACGAGTTTCTCCGCCGGTGCCATCTCTGATAGGTTCGGCATGACCGCGGCTGTGAGTTTCATCACAACCGCTCCCGCAGCTCCAACAATATCAAACCCGCCATCTCGCGACGCCCAGCGAACCGCGTCTGCCAGCCAATTCATAAGCCAACCGCATATCAGCAGCACCATGCACGCGAGCGAGGCGACGGGGAACGACAGGAAACAGCTGAAGAATACGCCCAGAGCTGCGAGGAAAATCAGCTGACAAAATATCAGCAGCATCGCCCGGACGAAGTTCGCGTTGAACCCGCCGACACGATAGAGGATCGAGACGTCTTTGTGGGAAATTTGCACCGGCGGGTTGGCAGGCCCAGCTACTGCCCTTGGCCCGGTTGCCTTGGCGGGGATGTTTCCGTAGGCAACGGAAATGTCGCCCTTCCGCAGCGAAGCGATAGCTGGGACTGTGACGGAAGTTGCGGTTTTCACCGGCGTGTCCGAAGCCAAGCTGACCACGACCGCTCCGTCAGCCCGGCGGAACAAAAGCCAACGATACAACGACCCCCTGCCTGCGGAAAGATTGCCGATGGGCGAAACCTTGTAGCGAAACTGAAAACTAGGCTCGACCAGAATCGCCACGTCCTGACCCTTGGCGAGGTCTTTCACCGTCGCGCTGCCTTGCTGGGCCTGGTCGAAGGCTACATCGAACCGCCCAGGGGCGATGCTCACCACGCGACCGGCCGCGCCGTTTAACCGGACAGGCCCGCGATGGAACAACTGACCAACCAGCCAGGTCGGAACCTCGATGCGATAAACTCCCCTAGCCTTGTCCAACTGCTTGACTCGCCCGCGCCCAGAGCGACTTTGGCCTGCGATGGCTATGTTCGTGAACTTCCACTCCAGCCAACCGTTGGGGCCAGCTACCTCCGTTCTGCTCAAGGCTTCGGAGCGAAGCTGCTTCATCAATTTGTCCCGAGCCTGGCTGGGGGAGAGGTTGCCCTGGGCCTGGAAATCGCGAATGACACTGTCGTAAAGTTTCTGCTTCTTCAGCTGGGCTAGTCGCTTGGCGACAGCTGTTTCGATGTCGGGCATCTCTGGCGTAACTTCGCTGCGAGCGGTGAAAATCTCCGTCTCCACAGCCCGGCGGTCTGTCGCGCTGTTGGCCTCCCCTGCGCGAAGATGCTGCACCATGAAAAAGATCGCACCCGACGCTATGGCCAACAACACCGCGTCGAAAACCACCACGCCAAGCCATCGGCCCAGCAAATACTGCCAGCGAGCCAAAGGCTTAGCTGCCAGCAGGAAAATGTGCTTCTCCCGCATGTCGCTGCAAATTACGCCAACGGTAACCAGCACAGTTACCACCGACAACAGCCCGCCGGTTATCCGCACGCTATAACTCAGACACGTCCGAACGCTCCCTGCCAGCGTGCCGTCGCCAGCGAGCATCCAGGGCATCGCTCCCAGAGACAAGGCAAGCAATACGAGAAACACCGCCGCGATTTTCATGCGGAGACATTGGGCAAAAGTATGCCTGACTACCGCCCATATACTACTCATGCCATGCCTCCCACTAATACTGCAAAGTTGAAACAAATCCGAAATTCGAAAATCGAATATCGAAATACTAAACAAATCCAAAATACTAAATTCGAAATACTAAACAAAATCACAGCCATGCTATAATCAATAGATAGGACCGGGTAGCGTGGGCATCTTGCCCATGCGTAACTTGGCAGCCCCATGGCTACCCAACCCGATTTTTTTTAGCTCCGTAGGAGCGGCATCTTTGTAAAAAAAAAGACCGCCACGAACCAAGCTCCGTAGGAGCGACATCTTAAACGGTTCAAAAGCCAACACAAAGATGCCGCTCCTACGGAGCTAAACAT
>JAOZNE010000277.1:0-2499 GCA_029933955.1 Phycisphaerae bacterium | reverse complement strand
TTTAGCCTGGGCCAACGATTCTCACTCACTGCAAATAAGTGCTGGGGAATGACAAACAAAAAAATTCGTGTCATTCGTCTTAATTCGTGTCATTCGTGTTCTGCTGTTTTTGTTACTCAGGCTGGCTGGCTATTATCGTCCCAGCGACGGCCTGGGCTTCGGCGATTGCTCCAGCTATGTCCATCGGCGCCCGGGCTGTGCCAGCTACATACATACCGCCCCGGGCGGTGGCACCAGCCAGGCAGCCTGCCGTGTCGAAAAAGCCCTGCTCGTTCACCGGCAGGTCAAGCTTAGCGGAGGCCTTGGCGTTGTCCGGATTTGGACGGATGCCTACCGACAGCACGACCATATCGAAGGTTTCTTCCTTCTGCTGACAGGTTGGCTGATCTTCGTATCGCACCGTTACGCGATCGCCATCCGCAGCGGCGAGTTGGTAAGGCCTGGCTTTGATGAATCGCATCTGCTCCTTGCACTGGGCGTAGAAACTTTCAAAGTCCCGCCCGAACCGCTGAATGTCCATATTGAAAACGGTAATCTCCGTAGGCTCAGCCTGGCTGTCCATTTTGGCGGAGATGTGTCGTATCAGCCTGGCCAGGCGAAGCGCGTAACTGCAACAGACAGCCGAGCAATAATTCGTCCGCTCGGGACAGCGGTGCGGCTTTTCATTTCGCGAGCCTACACACTGGATAAAGGCGATGTTTTTTGGAGGGGTTTGGTCGGATGGCCGAAGCACTGGCTGGAGGTGGTCAGCTGGGCTGAGCTTTTCCATGTCCAGGCCTGATATCACATTTGGAATCTTGCCGTAGCCCAGGGCGTTGTTGTCCGAGGGGTCGTATGGGTCGAAACCCGTGCAGACCATCACATGGGCAACCTCAAGCGTCAGCGGCTCAGCCTGGCCGAGCTGGTCAATAACCGCGGTATACACAGGCCCGGCCTGGGTTGGCGTTTGCTTCAGTTCTTTCAACTCAGCGTTGGTGTGCAGCGTGATGTTTTTGGGGCTTTTCTCCGCGCCGTAGGCCTGGCGAACATGCTCCTGGGCCAGGCAGACATTGCATCGCAGACACTGGTCGGTCGCCTTGCAGCTATATTCCCCAGCCTGGCCTCCGGGCTTGGAAGCCTTCTCGACGACATGCACCTCCAGCCCCGCGCAGCTCAACTCCAACGCAGCGGCTGTCCCAGCCGGCCCTGCGCCCAGCACCAAAACCCTGGAACCGTTCATTGGCTTGGGATCCATATTGGACAAACCCTGGCTCATCATTGTTCCTTTGTTTTCGCTAAAATTGGCCGACCAGTCAACCAGTCAACCAATCGCTATTTCAGTCTGCCTTCGCGGTGGGCGGTTATGAACTCCATGCCGTACATGTCTTCGCCTGTCAGTACCGCCTTGGCGAGTTTGAAAGGTTCGCTGGCTGGGTCCATCGCGCCGATGGCACTGGCGGGCATGGAGACGGGGTTGATTATCCCGCTGCCGGCACCGGCTTCGACGCACAAATGTACGAAGACCATGTTCAGCAGTTTTCGTTGGGGCATGCCGAAGGATATATTGCTGTAGCCTCCCGTTAGTTTCACCGGGCCAAACTCAGCCTTGGCTGCGGTCGTAGCCTGGAGGAAGTTCGTGCCGTTGCTCGGGTCGGTGCTTATCGGAAAGACCAGCGGGTCCAGGTGCATCTTTTCTCGCGCCACGCCCAGGGCGTCGAGCTTGGCGATTATCTCGCGGAAATTCGCAAGCCTATCGTCGATGGCGCAGGGCATGTCCTCTCGGCCCGTCGCGCCGACAACCACCTCGGCGTCGAACTGCGGGATTAGCTCGACACAGTCTTCGCGCTCCAGCGAGACGGAGTTGACCATCGGCGAGCCTATGTCTTTCCGGCAGCATTCAAGCCCAGCCTGCAGCACAGCTTTATTCGACGAATCTATACTAAGAGGCGTCTCGAACCGCTCGGAGAGGAACCCAGCCAGCCATTGCATCGCTGATATCCGCTCGGCGTCATCGTTGGAATACTCATCGACATTGACATCCAGGAAGTTCGCCCCGCCTGCAATCTGTCGCTGGGCCGCATTTATAAGGTAATCCACGCCGGTCTGCTTATCGTCGCCAGAGCTGTTCCGCGCGTGCCACAGGGCCAGGGCGATATGCTTAACTTTCTCCTGGGCCATGGCGGGGGATATCTTCTCCCAGTCCTGCGGAATCGGCAGGAGCTTGTCCTGGCCCTGGTAATTAAACTTCACCGCCACGCCCTCGGGCGTCTCGACAGTGTGAATGCCCCCGAGTTTCACGATAAGAGTGCAGTGAATATTCTCGCCGATAGTTATAAAATTCGATACATCCACGGTTGTATTCCTTTCAGACAGTTGGCCATAAAAAAAGGGCGCAGACCGCCCTATCTCTCGCCGTGAGATGCTACGCAGGCTCGGCCAATAAATCAAACTACTTTTGATTTTTTTTTCACAGCCATCCCATAACACGATGGCTTGACAGCTCCGTAGGAGCGGTATCTT
>JAOZNE010000066.1:5516-9921 GCA_029933955.1 Phycisphaerae bacterium | reverse complement strand
AAATCCGAAATATTTTCCCTTGCATTAGCAAAACGAATAGATATTATTAGCGGCTTGAATATGCGAAACTTACATGCAGCTACTTGGAAAGGACGTAAAAATGTCGCGTGATACTATTCTCGATAATGCACAAGCTAATTATCTCCGAGCTAAGGAAATGCTCTGCAGCGAGTTTGGCGAGGGGTTGCTGAGCAAAATTCAAGAGCCTAAGGAGCGGATCGAATTTCGCATAGGCCCGCAGCTGAGGGATGGCAAGATACGTGTTTTCAAGGCGTATATCGTGCGACACAACGACGCGATGGGCCCAAGCAAGGGCGGCATTCGCATGACGCCGGGCGTTACGCTGGCGGATGTTACGGGCTTGGCAATGGAGATGACCTGGAAGTGCGCGTTGATGGGCCTGCCCTTCGGCGGCGGCAAGAGCGGCATCGTCGCTGACCACCACGACCTGTGCGAACACGACAAGGAGACGCTCATCCGCAGCTTCACCCGTGGCGCCCATCGGCACATCGACCCGCAAATTTACATCCCCGCGCCGGACATGGGCACGAACGAAGCTGACATGGGCTATATAAAGGATACCATCGCATATTCCGAAGGCGTCTCCAGCACGCATGGCTGCTATGTCACCGGCAAGCCCGTGATACTAGGCGGCATCCCAGGCCGACGCGAAGCCACCGGCAGCGGCGTGGTTATGACGACCGTAAAAGCGATGGAAAAACTCGGCATGAATGTCGAGGGAGCACGGGCTGTGGTGCAGGGGTTTGGCAATGTAGGGTCGGTCGCAGCGAAGGGACTATACGACCTGGGCGTGAAAATTATCGCGGTGTCCGACCTGAACGGAGCGGTGCGAAACGACGCTGGGCTGGACATACCAGCTATGATCGCCCACGAAGCTGCAAGCGGCGGGGTTAGCAACTTCGCGCCCAGCGAAGCTTGCGACGGAAAAGAAATGCTCGAACTGCCCTGCGACCTGCTGGTATTGGCTGCGGCGGAAAGTCAGATAACCGAGGAAAGTGCCCCGCGAATTTCCGCCAAGCTGATAGCCGAGGGTGCCAACAGCCCGATAACCCCAGCTGCGGACGAAATCCTCGCAGCCAAGGGTGTGGAGATAATTCCGGACATCCTCTGCAACGCCGGGGGCGTATTCGTGTCGTATCTCGAATATACCCAGGAAACGCAGAACGAACAAATGACCGAGCAGCAGGTGCATCAACGACTGGCTGAGCGGATGAGCCGACGGTTCGCGGAAGTTTCGACCCTGGCCAAGGAGAAAAATCTGCACATGCGAGACGCCGCGATGTACCTGGCCCTGCGAAACGTCTGCAACGCCCTGATAGCAAGAGGCACACTGCCCTAACGGCAAATACGAAATACGAAATACGAAACAAATCCGAATATCGATATTCGATATTCGGATTTGCTTCTCAATGCGGATGCATATGTCGCAGAACGTGAGGCCGCTCCAGGCCATGGGCAAGCATTAGGGGTTCATCGTTGAGAATGTCCAAAGTTTGGCCTTGGGCTACGATCTCGCCGCGGTCGAGAACTATGACGTGCTGACAGATTTCCGCGACCAGTTCGAGGTCGTGCGTAGCGATGATTTGAGCTACGGGAAGATTTTTCAACAGCTCCTTCAACTCTCGCTTGCCGCGAGGGTCCAAGCCATTGGTCGGCTCGTCCAACGCCAAAACGCGGGCGTCGCACGCCAAGACCCCGGCCAGGCACGCGCGACGCTTTTCGCCCTGACTGAGATGGTGAGGCTGACGCTCGTCGAAACCAGCCAAACCGACCTGCTCCAGCGCCCGGGCAACGCCAGCGGAAAGCTCCTGCCCCGCCAAGCCCAGCTGCTGCGGGCCAAAAGCGACATCCTCCCACACCGTCGGACAAAAAAGCTGATCGTCCGGATCCTGAAACAACAGCCCGACGCTCGCTCGCACATCTCGCAGGTGAGGCTCAGCTACCGGAGTTTCAAAAACATGAACCGCGGGAGTTTGCGATTGCGATTTTTTCGGCGCGTGCTCGGGCAACAGGCCATTGAGATGCAGCAGGAGCGTACTCTTGCCAGCTCCGTTCGGGCCTATCAAGCCGACGCGTTGACCCTTGCCGATCGAAAAACTGACGCGGCGCAGGGCTTGGTTGCCATCGCTGTAACGATAGCTCAAATTGCAAACTTCCACCGCGGTCATGTTCGCCAGCCTCTCGCGCACATCGCGTCGTAAATTCGTTCTGCCCGGCTTGACGTTCGCACGAACAAATGACCCACCACCGTCGCCCAGCGTCGCCAAACAAACCATCGGCTTTGCGAAAAAGTTCTGCTAGCCCGGGCGCGGTGCATTCGGCCTGCCTCTTCGAAAATCAGAAACAAATATCGGTACATCAACGCCAACGTGGTTACGATCAACGGCGGCACGCGAAGACGCCAAAGCGCACCGAGTATGTCGGAAAACCTGGTCGTCGCAGACAGCAAGACCATGCAAAAAAGACACAGCGTACTCCTGGTCAGCATGGAGAGAAAAATCCAAAAACCGTTAGGCTGAAAAAGCGAAAGCCCCGCTACGCACAAAACGAACGGCTCGACGAGAATCAGCCTTGCCAGCAAGTGTCCCAGCCCGACCCGCGAAACGAGCGCCACCGCCAGCAGCGCCCCAGCCCCAGCGGCGAAAGCGCCCCAGGCATCGCGAGGCAACAAGACCATCGCCACCACGAACAGAACCGCGACGATCAGCTTGGCCATCGGCGGGAAACTGTGGACGACGCTCGCCCGGTGTTTGTACGGGCTTAGCAATACGCCGGCGAAAATACTACCGGTTTTGCCCACTGTTGTTCCTCTCGATGATGGGTTTCAACATCACAGCTCGGGCGAGAAGCCAAGCCAGGCCAAACGCCACGACAACTCCCACACAGCCCGCCAGGCCCGTCGATATCACCGCCGAGCTAATATGCGGCGAGGCGTAATCCGCAAAGGGCCAACCCACAAGCGGCGCCTGGGCCAGATGTTCGATGCCCAATCGCTGGGCTACCTTTTCCAGCCCGTCAGGCCAGGGGCACGCGAAAGGCGCTACGAAAATCGCCAAGCCGAGCGACGCCAAAACCCCATAGCCCAGCAACTCGCGATACCCCGCGTGAGACACAGGCTTGTCGCCGTCGAGCAGAAGCTCCGGGCGAAGCTGGGCAACCACCGCCACGACCAGCGTCGTAATCAGAGCTTCGCCCAGGCCTATTATCATGTGCATCCACACCATCGCGGGCAAGGCTACGCCCCAGGCTGCCGAGCCTGACAAGGCAAGTTCGCCGGCGCATATCACCGAAGCTGCCACCGTCGAGCACCACGCGCCAAAGGCTGTGCCTATCAATATACCCCGCAAACCGCCGCCGGTGAGTTTACAAATTGCGCGATAAATCGCATAGCCAACGACCGGGGCGACCACAGCCATATTCAGGGCATTCGCGCCCAAGGCTGTTACCCCGCCATCGGCAAACATGAAACATTGCAACACCAACACGCACGTCATCACCAGCACCGCTGCACTTGGCCCCAGCAGCACCGCTGCCAAAACGCCGCCGATGAGGTGGCCACTCGTGCCACCAGCTACGGGAAAGTTTATCATCTGAGCGGCAAATACAAACGCCGCAGCCAAGCCGATGAGCGGCACGCGCCGGGCGGGAAAAGTCTTGCCAACTATTCGCAACGCAACACCAACGCTGGCCATAGCAACAGCACCGCTAGCGAGAACCGTCGGCGTGTTCAAAAAACCGTCTGGAATGTGCATGTTATACTCCTTGCCTGAAAACTACCTGGTTACGATTCAGCGAAACAACTTTGCTAAGGCAAAGAGTTTTACCACAGGCAAGAATGCGTGTAAAGAGAAATTATTACATTTTTTCATTCGGTAATAACAATGCCAGCCCAAAGCTACTTGCTTGTCCCGCAGGCTTATCTGGGCTAGTATGGTTGGCGTAACGAAACGAAGGAGCCTTGCTATGTCCAAACTCGTGCGATTAAGTCTGTCAATAGAACAACCTCTTTTCGAGCAGCTCGAAGCCCTCGTGGATAAGGGAGGCTATACGAACCGCTCAGAATTCGTTCGCAACCTCATCCGCAACAGACTGGTCGAGGAAGAGTGGGAAGGCGATGCCGAGGCGTTGGGGACGATATCGCTGCTGTTCGACCATCACGCCCGAGGCCTCGCCGCGAGGCTGACGCACAAACAACATCACTTCGCCGGCAAGGTCCTGGCAACGACGCATATCCATCTCGACGAACACCTCTGCTCGGAGATGATAATGGTCCGAGGCCAAGCTGAGGATATCAAACAACTAGCCGACCAACTCGACCGGGAAAAAGGTGTCCTGCACGCCAAGCTCGCGATAGGCTCAATCGGCAAGCGACTGTCATGACCCC
>JAOZNE010000066.1:0-5416 GCA_029933955.1 Phycisphaerae bacterium | reverse complement strand
GTCCTGCACGCCAAGCTCGCGATAGGCTCAATCGGCAAGCGACTGTCATGACCCCCTTGCGACGCATGGAGCGGGCTTGGATTTGGACTTGACCTGGGCTTGGAGATTTTTGAGTTTGAGAATCAGCACCGCGGTGCCCAGTTGCAAATCAGCCTGGTATTCCGCAGCCAGGTCGGCATCGAGGATATCCGCCGCTACGTCTTGCAGCAGGTCTGTTTTTCGCCTTAGCCCCAGCCAATGTCGCATCTGCCTGGGCGTAACGTAGACGTCGATGTCCGGGTTGACGCCCCAGTCCTTCGAGTTTTTTTGCCGGTGCAACAGCCGACCCGAGGGCAGATAATAGTAGGCGGTGGTGAGTTTCAGATAGGCTTCGCTGCTGCGGACGGGGATGACATTTTGCACGCTGCCCTTGCCGTAGCTGCGTTGGCCTATGATGGTGCCACGATTGTAATCTTTCAGCGCGCCAGAGAGAATCTCCGCAGCTGAGGCACTGTGCCCGTCGATAAGCACCGCCATGTCGCCCTGCTGAAACATGCCCTTGGGCGTAGAGTTTACTTCGTTTCTCGGCACGGATCGCCCACGCGTAAAAACGATCCGCTGGACGTCGCCGATGAATTCGTCAGCCACAGCTGTGGCACTGCGGAGCAGGCCTCCGGGGTTATTTCGCAGGTCGAGGATCAGGCTCTCTGCCCCAGCTTGGCGAATTTTCCGCAGGGCCTTGTCGATGTCGCGATAGGTCGTGCCGGTAAATTGCGTGATACGAATATAGCCTATTTTGTCCGAGCTGTTTTTCAGGATGAAATCCCAATTACCACTCTTGTCGCGCCGCCAGCCCTTGACGGTGCGGATATGCACATCCTGCCGCACGACCGGCACGACGAACGGCTCAGCTACGCCGCGACGTTTTATCAACAGCTTGACCGTCGAACCGGGCGGGCCCATGATGCGTTTGACAAGCTTGTCGACGCTCAGCTTTTTGGTACTCACGCCGTCGACCTTCATAATCAGATCGCCAGCCTTGATCTTCGCCTTGTACGCAGGCGTGCCCAGTAACGGCGTAATGACCTTTAAAGGCTTACCACGCTCCTTGGTTATCTGCACACCTATACCGGTGAACTTGCCCATCGTGGACTTGTTAAAATTCGTTACGTCCTGAGGCCAAATCATACTACTAAACCTGTCGAGCTTGCCAAGGAACCCGTCGGCAAATTCCACCACCAAAACCTCCAGCGGGATATTCACGCTCGCTTCGGAACTGTCTATCACGCGATTCAACGCCAACTGCAAGTCCAGATGATCAACACGTTTTTTCTTGTCTAGTTGTTCCTGCTGCTTGTCTATCGAAGCGACGAACGCCCCAAGCTTGGCCTTATCAGCCAGGCCCGGAAACGTCTTGGCAACCTGCGGCGTCTGGGCTAATATCTTCACACTCTCCAGTGCTCCGCGGGTTAGCAGGCGGTAGTCCGGCGACTTAACATAGCTCGTGCCGATTTTGCTGATAGCCCTGCGCACCATCTGCGCGTCGCTGCCAGCTACCATTTGCTTCCAGAATATTTCGTCAGGCTCCTCGTCGTCGGACTTGTCCTTGTCTTTTTTCTCATCCTCGTCGTCGTCCTCATCCTCATCGCCGTCGTCGTTCCCCCCGCCATATAGTCGCAACGCCCGGACATGCAAACCAACGCGGGTAGCCTGCTGACGATAATCGTCGTTGGTCGGCTCGAGTTCCTTCAAGCCTGCAAAGGCACTGAGCGCGTCGTACCATTTCGCCTGGGCGATAGCTTTCAGCCCACGGGCTTCGGTAGCCTGGAGCAAGTCGCGATAGAGTTTGGTCTTGTGAAACTGCTCCTTGTCTGGAGCTACCTCGTTGGCGATGACCGCCCGAAGCAAGCCTACTTTCCAGGGATCCTTGACGACCATCACCTGGATATCCGTCATGGCGTCGGCGAGCTGTTCCTCCGCGGCGCGAAGCTGCCTGGCTGTGGCCCAGCGATCCTTAGGCCCAGCGGTCTTAGCCCCCTGCCATATTTTCTCGCAAGCACTCAGCCGAGTTTCCAACGTCTTAGCTTCAGCGCGGAAGGTGTCGCCGAAGGGGCCTTTGCTATCCTTCAACAAAGCCATAGCTGAGCGAATGGCTTGGCGGGTTTTTTTTATCTGCTCCAGACTCGTAGCCCGGAGCTTGAGGGCCTCCTCAGCGGTGCTCTCCTCTATCTGCTCCGACGTGCCGATAGCGTGGTAGGCGTCGCGAAGCTCGGTGCGAATTTTTTTCCGCAGGGCCTTGGCGTATGGCTTGGCCCGGAGCTGGGACTGATATTGCTGGGCTAAATTCGCCCAACGAATGCGGTCCAGTTCGTATTGGTATTCCCTGGTGCGGTCAGCCTGGATACTCGCCTGCCGTTGCAAATACTTTTCCAACAGATCCCTGGCCTGGGCGGCAATCGGGTCGTCCGGAGCCAGCGTCGCAGCCCGGCTGAGGTCTCCAAGAGCCAAACGGAACCGACCCGCCAAGGCAACCTTAAGCCCAGCGTCTCGCAAAACAACCGCTTCATTCTTCGCTGCGAGTTTGCTACTAGCAGGCTGGGCGGTTGGTTGGGTAGCGGGCTTGGCAAGCTGGACAGCTGGTTGGCCAGCTGGCTTGGTGGCTGATTGGGTAGTCGGTTGATTGGTGACTGGTTGAGTAGTTGGCTGAGTGGTAGTAACATCGCCAGGCTTAGCGGATGCTGTTGCACCGCTCTGCCAGGCAAGCCCGCTACCGATAGCTACGACAAACACCACCGCCGCCAAGACCAATCGCGACGAAACCTTATTATCAAAATCCACAATAAATTTCACAAAACTCTCCCTGCCATCGCATCGGGGTATATGTCACAAAATACAGAAAAACTCACCATGAAGCACATGAAGACCATGAAGTTGTTTTTTTTGTTTTATGTTTTTCTTTCACAGCCATCCCATAGACGGCAGAAATTCGATTGTTAGTCGCATTTTAACCAATAAACATACAGGGTTGCGGCTGGGTCTTCAGAATGTCAATCCGCATTTTTTTTAGCTCCGTAGGAGCTAAAAATTCATACCGCCTTTTACTACTACAAAGATATCGCTCCTACGGAGCTGTCAAGCCATCTTGTTATGGGATGGCTGTGTTTTTCTTTGTCATTCCCGCGAAAGCGGGAATCCATTTTTTCTGTTTTTTTCTTGTCATTCCCCCATACGGAGGAATCCAGGCAAATTTTGAAACACGGTGAACATGCCTCCTGGATTCCCGCTTTCGCGGGAATGACACGGGGGAAGCCTGCACCACAATTTACTTTTCTTTCGCGTTCTTTCGCGTTTTTCGTAGTTGCTTTTGTTTTTGCTTTTTTTTTGCTTTTTTTTTGCTGTTGCTTCTTCTTTTACTGACTCCTGACTCCTGAATCCTGACTCCTGCTTTCTACCTCACCGTTTCTGTAGCTCGGGTGGGTTTTTTCGCACCTAGTCGCATAGCCTGCACACTGGCTAGGGACACGTAGAAAAAGCCGAAGGTGAAGATCAGCAAAAACGGGGCTGTTACCGCAGCCCGGAAATCCAGCAGGCAGCACAGCAGACAGCCTACCATATACAGCCCGAATGCAAACTCCACGACGGGCACCCAATTTCGTTTCCGCGTTTTCTCAACCGTCGCTGTCTCGGTCGGAGCGGGGTCCGCATAACCCTCAACGGCACCCTGGCCATACTTTGGCGTGCGGACAAACCCGCTCTTTCTGCCAAGCCAGGCTTCGAGAATCGCCTTGGTGTTCGACACGCAAAGCCCCACGCCCAAAGCCATCATCACCGGCAAATATTTCAAAGGCCCACGCCACTTTCCGGTCAGCACGCCCTGGCTGGCACAGTAGAAAACCGTCGCTGACATCGTCGCGAGGGTAAAGACGCTTATGTCCACTATCGCCCGCCAGACCGTGCCGTGTTCGATAGGCATACAGCGAAGGTACATCGCGGGGAACATCAGCACGACCAGGCCAAACATGAAAATGTGCATCGCAAAACCCGTCAGGTGGAAAAACGCCTCGACCTTGACCTTCAGCGGAATCTTCGCGAGCATTACCTTGGGCAGGAGTTTGATGGCGTTTTGCGCGCCGCCTTTTGTCCAGCGGAACTGCTGGGCTTTGAAGGCGTTCATCTCCTGGGGCAGCTCAGCTGGGCTTGTCATCTCCGGCAGGAAAACGAACTTCCAGCCCTTGAGCTGGGCGCGATATGACAGGTCGAGATCTTCGGTGAGTGTGTCGTGCTTCCAGCCTCCCGCGTCGGCGATGGCAGACTTCCGCCACGTGCCGCCCGTGCCGTTGAAGCTCATGAATCGCCCGCTGCGATTTCTGCTGACGTGTTCGATAGCGAAATGGCCATCGAGGAAAATAGCTTGGCTCTTGGTCAGCAGGCTGTCCTCGCGGTTGATATGATCCCACCGCGTCTGAACGACGCAAACTTTCGGGTCGGTAAAGTAATGAATCGAGTCCATCAAAAAGCCTGGCTCGGGCATAAAGTCCGCATCGAAAATCGAGATAAATTCGCCCTTGGCCGAGGCCAGGCCATTCTCCAACGCCCCAGCTTTGAAGCCCGTGCGATCTTCGCGATGAATAAATTCGACGTCGTGCCCCTTGGCTCGCATTTCCTCGACAGCGTTGCGGGCAATGTCCACCGTATCGTCGGTGCTGTCGTCGAGTACCTGGATTTGCAGCTTGTCACGCGGGTATTCTATCAGGCAGGTCTGCTCGATAATTCGCCGGGCGACGAATCGCTCGTTGAACATAGGCAGCTGAATGGTAACGTGCGGCAAGTCCTCGAACTGACCCGCCTGCTGCGGAGCGTTCTTGCGGTGCCGCCAGTACAAAAAGACCAACGCGTATCGATGCAAGCCATACAACGAAACGACCACCAACATGATGGTGTAAACCGTCATGAATATATTTTGTGCGATTCCCAGCCAGTCCATATTCTCACCTTTGTATTATTGTAGCTGTTCATAAAAAACAGCAAAAAACGAATGATATGAATCTTTATTTTTAACTTCCTTTTCTTTGTCATTCCCCCGTACGGGGGAATCCTTTCTTTTCCGTAGCACAGGCGCCTTGCCCATGTGTGACACGGGCGTCTCGCCCATGTTTTTTCTGTTTCTTTTCTCTTGCCATTCCCGTGCAAGCAGGAATCCAGTCAAATTCGACACTCAGCTACAAGTCCTCCTGGATTCCCGCCTTCGCGGGAATGACAAGGGGGCATTGGCCACTCACTGGGTATTGGGTATTTGGTTATTCAATGGGCATTGGGTATTTGAGCCTTGGGCATTTTCCCGTCATTCGGAATTCGTCATTTCCCGTCGTTCATTACACCCGGGCGACGCTTTGGATAATTACTGCCTCGGTTGGCACGTCGCCGTGCGGGCCTTGAT
>JAOZNE010000276.1:0-2556 GCA_029933955.1 Phycisphaerae bacterium | reverse complement strand
ACGCCTGATTCCAATCGCAAGGCGGAAAATTATAAGCCATGAGAATCTTTTCGCAGTGCTCAAATCAATCCATTGGCCGCGTTATACCCACCAAACGCGTATTATTCACTTGTCAAATTTTGTCAGGCCCGAATTGTGCGACAGGCTCGAAAGTTTATTGATTACTGACCACTTTGTTTTTCAGCTGGCTGGGGTTTCTTTGTGGTCCAGGAAGCCTTCGAGTTTTCGGGCGCGGACGGGGTGTTGGAGTTTTCGGATAGCTTTGGCTTCGACCTGCCGGACTCGTTCGCGGGTAACCTTGAAGATTCGCCCGACCTCCTCCAGCGTGTAGGTGTACCCGTCGCCGATGCCGTACCGCAGCTTGATAATCTCCCGCTCGCGATACGTCAGCGTCTTGAGAATTTCCTCGATGCGATCCTTGAGCATCTCGGTCCCAGCCGTCTGGATAGGACTTTCCGCTGTCTCATCCTCGATAAAATCGCCGAAGTAGCTATCCTCGCTCTCGCCGACGGGCCTGTCCAGGCTGATGGGGTGTCGAGAAATTTTCAGCACCCGCCGAGCTTCGGAGACGCTCATGCCAGCTTCCTCAGCTATCTCCTCTATCGTGGGTTCCCGCCCGAGTTGCTGCACGAGTTTCTTGGAGATATTCCGAAGCCTACTCATGGTCTCGATCATATGCACAGGTATGCGAATGGTTCGCGCATGGTCTGCGATAGCCCGCGTGATAGCCTGGCGAATCCACCAGGTTGCGTAGGTGGAAAACTTATAGCCCCTGCGATATTCGTACTTGTCCACCGCCCGCATTAGGCCTGTATTGCCCTCCTGGATAATGTCCAGAAAGCTAAGCCCGCGGTTGCGATATTTCTTGGCGATGGAAACGACCAGCCTGAGATTGCCGCCGGAGAGTTCGCGCTTGGCCTGCTCGTAGTCATTGAAAACTTTTTGGATTGCTTTGACGCGTTTCTTCAGCAAGTCCGGTGCCTCGTGCACCAGGTCGGTAAGCCCTTCGAGTTCCTCGCCCATAATCTCAAGGTCCTCCGCCGGCGTGCCATACTTGCCCGCATTGTCTATCTCTCGCTGCAACGAACCCATTTTCTCGGAGATATGCAGCAGCTTGTTCATCATAGGCTGAATTCTGCTGGTTCTCAGCGACAGTTCTTCCAGTAGCTTAGCTGACCGCCGCCGACGTTGCCATAGGCTTCGGTTCGTCGTCCGACGGTCGTCTTCAGAGGTTTCCTTGTCTATAAAAACGTCCCAGTCCTTGTCGTTGGCTTCAATAATTCGCTGGACGGTTGCCAGGTTGGCGGGCATTCGTTCAGTGATGGTTTCCTTCGAGAGGTTCTCCGCGGTGGATATTTTCATCGTCCGGTCGAAGGGCAGCTCGCCGTGGAACACCTGCCAGAGAATCCCCAAAGCCTCGCGTATGCAATAGTCGCTCTCGAGCACTCGCCTGCGGAAATGCATGCGGGTCATCTCGATTTTCTTGGCCAATGCGATTTCCTGGTCTCGCCGGAGCAGCGGTATTTCGCCCATCTGCGTAAGATACATCCGCACAGGGTCGTCGATTCGGCGGGTGTCCATCGCCAGTTCGTCCGCCGCCTTTTTCGCCTTGGCAGGCTCTTTGGCAGACTCGCTGCCGTCGGCAAAAGATTCCCGCTTTTCAACCTCGGACTCGTCGATCAGCTCAATGCCCAGCTCGTCAAGCGTCATCAGCAGCGAGTCGAGCTTATCCGGAGAGACAGCCTCGTCGGGGAGGTCGTTGTTCATCTCCTCGTAAGTGAGATATCCCCGCTCTTTGCCCTTGGTCATAATCTTTTTTACGCTGTTTTCGAGAGACAACGCCGCCATATATACACTCCTCGATAACCTTGGGGTTCACTCCAAGTCAAAGCCGTAAGGTATCCGCACCGCCACGATGCACAGAATTGGACATTATATCCATAAACCGAGTGTCCAGTCAAGCCGGATTCAGGATTCAGGAGAAGCAAAAACAGCAAACTACGAAACACGCGAAAGAACGCGAAAATGAATTTTTTGAAAAGAAAAAACAGCGAACCACGGATAGACACAGATAAACACGGATTATTGTTAAAAAAACCACGGCACCCAGGCCCAATCCGAAATCCCCAATCAAAAATCCGAAATCAAAAATCGTCCGTCTCGCGACATCTATCACCCCCTTGACACCGCGGGCAAAGTCTCTATGCTGTGTGTCGGCCTGATTCGAGAAATGTTACCACGAAGTATATGAAGAGCATGAAGTTTTTTTGTTATTAAAAAACCTTCAGGTTCTTCATTGAGCTTCATGGTGCAATTCGTTTCCGCGTATTTTGCGGTAATTTTTAATCTGTAGTCTTGAATGGCTATGGCAAAAGTTTGACCAGGAGCTATAAAAACCCATGAAAAACAAAAATATTACTGTTATCGGCTTGCAGTGGGGCGACGAGGGCAAGGGCAAAATTGTCGACACCCTGGCCGACGCCAGCAACTACGTCGCGCGATACTGTGGCGGAGCCAACGCGGGACATACCGTTACCGTCGCTGGCGAGCGGTTCG
>JAOZNE010000275.1:0-2557 GCA_029933955.1 Phycisphaerae bacterium | reverse complement strand
ATCGACTTGTCATACCAACCAAGCCTTTGCAAACTCACCGCAGCCAACTGAAGCGGATAAGCTGATATCGGGTCAAGTCGACGCGCCCGAGCGATGAAATCCTCAGCGGAAAATGTGGCAGGCCAAAGCGCGTATCGCTTGGCTAGCTCGGCGTTTGGGCCTGTGTTGCGGAGGAACACCGCATGCCGTACGCCCAGGTGCATCAGGGAAAAGTTCCTGCTGCGGATAAGCTGCTGAACAATGGTAGGCTCTGGCCCAGGCCCCCGCCCAGCGGTAAAACTGCTCAGCCTGATTGCGACAATTTGAATGTCGTACGCCCGCTCCAACTCTGCCAGGGAAACTCGCCCGCAGGCAGCGTCGAGCACGTTGGCCAGGATCCTTGGCGGGTATGCCCAGGTGTTGGTCAGTATCGGCAAGGGCCTGTGAGGGACGGTCAGAAAATGCAGGTTGCTCGAAATATCGCAGTCCGTCCAGACAGGCCCAGCGGGCTTGTGCTCGTTCAACCAGGCTGCGGCTGATATCGGCAGCGTCGTTTTGCAAGGCCCAAGCGCGAACCTCTCAGCCCGCCGTTCGTTAAAGTAAAATCGATTCGTTACCACCGAAGCTATCAGCCAGGCTGACAGGACGATGGGCACACATGCCCAGGCGAGCGACCAGCCCCGGGGCAGTCGCATCGGCTTGGCCCGGGGGAGTTTTGGTCGCAGTGACGCCAGGCTGGCAAGGGATATCGGCAGGAGCATTATGGCGCCCAGGGCGATGTTTCGACGGATTGTCAGCGAGACAACAGCGAAGCCTACCAGCAAAAATACCGCTGTCCATCTGCGGGTGAAAATCGCAGCCAGCCCTCCCAGGCCCGCCAGGCCTAGCACGCATTTGAACCCGAGCGTCGCCCGCCAGGACACCGTCGCGAAGGCGGAGTCCAAGGTTGGGTATAACTCGCCGATAGTCGACCAGGGATGAGCGCCCGGCCCTGTCCGCAGGCTGGTGAGATGATGCTGACGAAAGAACGCCAGCGTCTGGAACGGCAGAGCTGCGATTCGCCAAGTCCAGGGGTTTGCCAAACTCATCAGTATCGCGACGCCCAGCATGACAGCGAATGTTTTCGCCTGCTGGGCCTGGTCGCCAGCAGCCTGTGCGTCGGTGATTTTTTTCGACTCGCTCCGCAAGCCTGGCCAAATTAGTCGCAACAGACTCTCCGCCGTCGCTGCGCCAATAATGCCCAAGCCGAGGAGCCAATAGCTGTGGATGTTCACCAGCAGCAGCTGCAAAGCTACCACCAACACCGCCCGGGCGAGGGTCAGTCTGGCCCTGCCCATGACAATGGGCAAGACCGCAGCCAACTGCCCAGCCAGGATAAGATACCCCAGCAACTCAGGCCTGAGGTTCAGCCTTTCGTAGCCAGCCTGGGCTATCAACAACAGGGCCAGGCCCGTCCACGCAGGCCCAACGCCACAGCGGCGCATAGTGTAGGCGGAGACTCCGAAGATGCCAAACACAACGCAGGCTCCCAGCACGGACAGCCCAGCCCAGCCTGCCGCTCGATACGCAAGGGCGAAGATAACCTGGCTGAGCCAATTTGCGTTTGGAAACCGGTATCGTCCAGCGTCGTCGTACCAACAGCCTGGCCCGGGTGGATGACCCGCTTGCCAACCCTGCCCTGCCCGGGCTGGAACGGTGTATACCCAGCTGCTGTCGTCCACCAGTTGGCCTGTGTCGAGAAACGCCAGGCCGTAAGCTAGGTGATAGCCTATGTCCAGGCTGCTCACAGTGCGAACTCCAAGCGACGCAGCCCCAGCCAGGCAGGCGAACATCGCGACGACACCCGCCCAGCGAGCCAACTTGCCGCCCCCCTCTGCGGGAGGGCTCTCAGACTGTTGCCGACGGACTGACGTGGATTCGCTCATCGCTGAACCATTCTATCGATTTGCCCGAAAGTTGCCAGCAACGAAAAAAAATCACGTCGCGATTTGTATTTGCCAGAAACGTTACCTACCGCGAATATAGAGGGAGGAGCATCATGGGGAGGAATCAAATAGACAAAGCCTCGGCGTTGTACCTGATGGTAGAGATGGCTTCGCACATGACCGCAGCGGAGATTTTCGGCTACCTGATGGACATCGGACGCACCGTAGCTGGGCGATACGATATTGAAAACGAGGTGGAACTCAAGAAGCGATACCCATGCCTGGAGGCGTGCTTTCAGAAATGTCTGAAAAAACGAGGAGCATGATGGTGGGGCAAATTCGAATATCGAAATTCTAAATCCGAAACAAATCCGGTAACCGTTCAGGGCGTTAGAACCACTAGTGGTTCTTTCCTGCGTGAACGGTTACAGAATTTCGAATTTGTTACCACTTATTTGGCGACGATGATCAGCACTGCTACGAGTAGCCAAACTCCCACCAACGCCACTTCCCATAGAACCGGTACAGCTTTTGCTTTTACGACTTTCATTTCGCATCCTTGCTATCTGAATTTCGTTTATTGCCAAACGCACGCGCACCGACTATATCGGCCTGCTGAACAAAATTACATTAGCCAAACCCGAAATTTTGAA
>JAOZNE010000274.1:0-2561 GCA_029933955.1 Phycisphaerae bacterium | reverse complement strand
GATCCGATCTATACCCCGCGTTGAAATCCGGGTGTCCCAATGCGGAAGTCAGGAAAAAATGTATACTCTATAACTACTTGCCAGATTTGCCGAAATATACTATGCTGGCGCGTCTTGAGTAATGTAACTGTGCGGTTGTGGACGTGCAGTTTGTTTATTGTTCCTGGCCAGACCAGGTAGACACGAGGCCTAATGACAAAATCGAATGAAAGTAAACCCGAAGAGCTATCGGACGAAATGTCCCGGTTTATGTTCTTTTTCTCGCGGTTCCGGTATGTCCTGAGTGCGACTACTCACATCGTACTCTTTACCCTGGCTTTGCTGTTGGCGTATCTTGTGTGGTTCGACGCGGGCCCAAACGCCGCGGGCCAGGCGTGGTTCTTCGAGTCTTTCATCAAGCTGTTGCCGTTTTTTGTCATCGTAAAAGCTATAATATTCGGGTGGCGTAAGCTCTTTCGAGGCGGGTGGCAGTATGCGGGCATTCGCGATGTGGCAAGAATTCTGCTGGCGTCGTGGATTTTCGTAGCCGTGGCGTTCGCGTGCGTTTTTGTGTTCGTGTATCTCCCGAAAATGCAGGGCAAGATGCTTCCGCCCGTGGTCGGCCCATATTTCGACGGGTTCCCCAAGGGCGTGCTCGTGCTGGATTTCCTCGCCACGGTGTTCCTGGTCTGTACAGCCAGGCTTGGCTTTCGGATATATCGCGAGGAGCTTAGGCCTATCTCGGCTGAGGGTGTCCGCCGGGTGCTTATCGTGGGGGCGGGCAATGCGGCTGAGACCATCATCCGCGAGATCAACCGCCAACGGATAGAGCGATATCGAGTCATAGGCCTGGTCGACGACGACCCGGGCAAGCGAGGCTTGATTATTCACGACGCGCCCATGCTGGGCAAGACCGAGGATATCCGCCAAATTTGCGAGGACAACGATATTGAGGAAATCATCATCGCCATGCCCTCAGCTTCGCAAAAACAGCTCCGCCATGTCGTCGAGTTGTGCAGCGGAACCAAGCTGAAGTTCCAGTCGCTCCCCAGCGTCGGCGATATTATCGACGGGCGGGTTACCGTCTCGCAGATTCGCCCGGTGGACATCGACGACCTGCTTGGCAGAGACGCGGTGCAGCTGGACACCGATGCCGTCGCGCGGTTCATCAGCGGTCGCAAGGTGTTGGTAACCGGAGCTGGCGGAAGTATAGGCTCGGAGATGTGCAGGCAGATTTGTCATTATAGCCCGGCGCAGCTGATCCTCGTCGAGCAGGCAGAGACGCCCATGTTCGACATTGCAAACGAGCTGCGACGGGATTTCCCGGAGATTCCGATGACAGCTTGTATATGCGATATTTTCGACCGCCAGCGGGTTATGAAGATATGGGAAATCTATCAGCCTGACGTTGTCGTCCACGCCGCTGCCCACAAGCACGTGCCGCTGATGGAGCGGAACCCGTGCGAAGCTGTCAAGAATAACATCCTGGGCACGAGAAACGTAGCTGACGCGTCGTTCGTTTACAAGACCGCTGAGTTCGTCGCGATATCCACGGACAAAGCTGTCAATCCGTCGTCCGTGATGGGCTGTAGCAAACGCGTCGCTGAGATTTACACCCAGGCACTGAACAGTCAGCCTGGCTGTCAGACGCAGTTCAAAGCTGTGCGGTTCGGCAATGTGCTGGGCTCGGCGGGGTCTGTCGTGCCGACCTTCCGCAGGCAGATAGCCCAGGGCGGGCCTGTAACCGTAACCGACCCGGAAATGACGCGGTATTTTATGACCATTCCCGAAGCTGCCCAGCTGGTGCTCCAGGCTGCGGCTGACGGACAGGGCGGCGAGGTTTTTTTGCTGGACATGGGCGAGCCTGTGAAAATCGTAGACCTGGCCCGGCAGATGATAACCCTCAGTGGGTTTCGGCCTGGCGAGGATATCGACATTGTGTTTTCAGGCATCAGGCCCGGCGAGAAACTCTTCGAGGAATTGCGAACCGAGGGCGAAAACATTCAGCCTACCGTGCACCCGAAAATTATGGTCTGGCAACAGGAAATACTGCACTGGGACAGGGTGCAAGCGGCTATCGACGAGTTTTCAGCCCTGCAAAACAGCACTGACAGAAGCGAGATAGTAGCAGCTTTGCAAAAACTGGTGCCGGAATACGAACCTTTGAACCCGCCGGAAGAGAAGTAGTAGTAGTCAGTTATCAGTTATCAGTAAAAACAAAACAGAAAACAGCAAAAAACAACAAACAATAAAAGAAACAGAAAAAACATGGGCAAGATGCCCATGCTACGAAAAAGCCATAGCCGAGGCGGCTGTGCTACATGTTAAAAATATTTTTCGAGACTTTCGCAGCGTTCGCGCGTTTCGTAGTTTTGCTTTTACTGATAACTGATAACTCAAACCGACCGGTTTGAGTAGTTGGTTGATTGGTTAACTAGTTGACTAGTAAAGAATTACACAAATTTTTATAGCGTCGAAACCTTTGTGTTTTTCAGGTTTTATCTGGGCACAGAGCTTTGGCGTATTGGTTTTGTAATCTTTTCCCAGTTAACCAGTTAACTAATCAACCTGTCAACAGCACA
>JAOZNE010000273.1:0-2566 GCA_029933955.1 Phycisphaerae bacterium | reverse complement strand
ATGCCCGGTGCCATGTTTTTTGAAAGATTTTTCTGTTCTGGTACATTTTCACTATATTCTTATCGGTCTAGATTTCAATGTTTACATGCCTGCAGGATAGGTTTAAAAGTCCTGTAAATCCTGTTATCCCGTCAAAAAAAACCACGGCACCCGGGCCCGATAGAAAAAATCATATTGATGTTGCTTTTTTGATATCATATTGCTATAATATATATGAGTTGGTAATGATATCGTTTTTGGGATAGAACAATGAAAGCAGTGAGCATTCGTAATCTTCCGGATTCTGTTTACACGGGTTTGCGTGAGATGGCAGCTAGCAACCATCGGAGCATGCAGGAGCAGATTCGCCGGATATTGTCTCTTGAGGTCGCCCTGGCCAGGGGTGCGTCTTTGAGTTCCGCTCGGCGGTGGCGGAAGCGGCTGGCTGGTCGAGAGCACAGCGATTCCGTGGCGATGATCCGCGAGGACAGGCAACGATGATCGCGATATTGGACACATCAGCGGTAATTCGGCTATTCATTGCCGACGGTCCGATCCCCGCGGGCTTGGAGACTTTTCTGGGCGAGGTCGAGCGGGGCAACGCCGTCGGCTTGGCTCCGGAGCTGTTGTGGGTCGAAGCTGCCAATGTGCTGTTGCGAAAAAAACTTCGAGGCGAGCTGGCTGGGGACGAAGCGGAGGCTTTGTTGGAAGAAATTATACAGCTACCTCTTCGCCGGGCGGGGCATGTGGAGATACTCCCCAGGGCGATGGAGTTGGCCGACGCCGAGGGGCTGAGTGTCTATGACGCATTGTTCCTGAGCCTGGCTGAGCTTCGCGAGGGGGTCGTTTTTACCGCAGACCAACAGCTAGCCGAGGCGTCGCGAAAACTAGGCCTGGCCCCGAGGGCCTGATATCCAAGAACCACGGCACCCAAGTTTTTCCCCTACTTGCCTATTGCCTACTTGCCTATTTGCCTGTTTTTCTTAAATTTGTTTGGGCTTTTGTCGTCGGAGTCATATGGGGTTTCGACGCTTTTTCCCCTCAGGCAGAGCAGCTCCGCTGAGCGAGCCATGCCCGAGTCCGGCTCGACCGCTACGAGCAGTGCGTACATTCTCGTATCGGCGACAGCCATCTCGAACCGCTGGGGGAGCGAGGCTGTGAGGAACTTCAGCACGCGGTCTTTTCGCCTGCCCAGGATGCTGTCGTATGGGCCTGTCATGCCGAGGTCTGAAATAAAGGCCGTGCCCTTGTTCAGCACGCTCGCGTCGGCGGTGGGAACATGCGTGTGCGTGCCGAAGACGATGCTCGCCCGCCCGTTGCAATGCCATCCCATCGCTATTTTTTCGCTGGTAGCCTCGGCGTGAAAGTCCACGATTCGAATGGAGGCTTCTTGCGAAAGTTTGTCCAGGGCTTCGTCGGCAGCCGTCCAGGGCGAGTCGCTATTGCCCATGTTCATTTGTCCAAGCAGGCTGACCACGCCCACCTTGTGTCGGCCTGATTTTGTCATCGCGACGGTCCAGCCCTTGCCGGGGGAAGACTTTGGCAGGTTGGCCGGGCGAATCAGTCGGTCGGCGGAGTTCAGCGTGGGCAGAATCTCGGACCTGCGGAAACAGTGGTCGCCCAACGTAACGACATCGACGCCGTATTTCAGGAGCTTGTCGAATATCCGCGGCGTGATGCCACTGCCGCCCGCTGCGTTTTCGCCATTGCAAACCACCAGCTCGATATCGTGTTCTTTAATCAGGCCCGGCAAAGTTTCCGCCAGAACACTTCGGCCCGCCTTGCCAACCAGGTCGCCTACGCAAAGAATATTTATGGACATGAACTACATCGCTTTCCAGGGATTTTCAGATTTCACATCTACAACCCGAGGGTGATTGTAAGAGCCAGCGGCGCAGGCCTCAAGGATATTCCGTCGTTTTTCAAGACAACCCAGCACTTATTTGCGGGGACATAAGATGGTGTCGCGTTTCAAGTTCATAATTTGCTTTGAGAAAATCTGCGAATAAGTGCTGGGATCGGGATTGTTGGCTCTTGCGGGATGGTATGTTTTCGACTATTTTTTGCAGCCATGATGAAAGACGACAATACAATTCAGCCGCCCGTAGCAGTGGCGCAATGGATGCCAGCTTCGGACGATGGGCTGGGGCTGTTGCGACTTTTAGACCAGACGCGCTTGCCGGGCGAGACGGTTTTTCTGAACTGCACAGACACCCCGGCGGTTTGGGACGCGATAAAAAGGCTCGTGGTTCGCGGCGCCCCTGCCATCGGCATCGCAGCGGGGTATGGCATGGTGCTGGCTGCCCAGGGCTTGGCCGGGTTGGGCCGCGATGAGTTTATCGAGCAGCTGGAGACAGCGGGGGCATACCTCGAAAGTTCCAGGCCTACCGCGGTGAATTTGTCCTGGGCGGTTCGTCGCGTGCTGGGCCGGGCCAAAAGTTCCCAGGCAGGCGACGCGTGGGAAATCGCAGCCGAGATGCTCACCGAAGCCCGGGCGATTCACGACGAAGACGCCCAGCTCTGCCAGGCCATCGGACGAGAAGCTGGGCCTGTCATCCAGCAGCACAGCGGCGTGTTGACCCACTGC
>JAOZNE010000065.1:0-10006 GCA_029933955.1 Phycisphaerae bacterium | reverse complement strand
ACTTACTATATTTTCAGTGTTTTTTTATACGAATTTTCCAGCCGAGGGCGGCTAGGCTACATTTTTGCAATTGGCTCTATTCAATGCAATTTTGCCAACACTCTTATGCGGACCAGCGTCTCGATATCGTCGCTCACCAGCAAACGAAGCTCCGCAACGCGAGACCCATTGTGCATCAAGTGGGTCGAAATGCAAATGGCATTTCCTTTCCCAACTTCCCGGTGAGCGACCGGATTTTCTGGCAGGGTTTTCTGCCTTTCAAACAAGCAGCCATGAAAGGGCGAAATATACCAGCCCAGGGCCTTGACCTGGGTTAAGGGCTTCGGGCGACGTGATGAAATCTTAAAAAAAATGGAAAATATCGCAACAAAAGACTCTTGTCCGGCGTAGGGCAAGCAACGTAAAATCCTGAGAGAAAGTTACAGCCGAAACTGTCTCTTAGTTGAATAACCATTTATTGCCATTTAGTAAAAAGACGTACAGATGTTTCGTATCGTTATGTTATACTGAAGGGCCGTCTTTCAGAGTACATTTCTGCAGAATCGGCCCGGTCAATGTGGGAGAAAAAATATGGACACAACAGAATCTCAGAAGTCACACTCGCAGATTTCGGAAATTTCGCAGCGTACCAGGTCGGCTGCCGAGCCGTTCGGTATGTTGCTGGACGAGGTGGGCCATGTCATTGTGGGCCAGGAGAAGTTGCTGCACCGTATGCTGATCGGCCTGCTGTGCAGGGGGCATCTGCTGATAGAAGGCGTGCCGGGCCTGGCTAAAACCCTGGCGGTCTCGTCGATGGCAAAGGCCATCGATACCGGTTTTCAGCGTTTGCAGTTCACGCCCGACCTCTTGCCGGCGGACCTTATCGGCACTTTGATATACCGCCACCAGGAGCAGCAGTTCGTGGTGCAGAAGGGGCCTATATTCTCCAATCTCATTCTGGCTGACGAGATAAACCGCGCCCCGGCCAAGGTTCAAAGCGCCCTTCTGGAAGCCATGCAGGAGCGGCAGGTTACCATTGGCTCGGAGACTTTTCCGCTGGAAGACCCGTTTTTGGTGTTGGCTACCCAGAACCCTATCGAGCAGGAGGGCACCTATCCGCTGCCCGAGGCCCAGATAGACAGGTTTATGCTCAAGGTGCTTATTGACTATCCCACGGCCCAGCAGGAGCGGCGTATTCTCGACCGCATGGCCCGGACGCAGATATCTCTGCCGATAAAGGCTGTGATGGGTCTGGATGAAATCGTCCGGGCCAGGGAAATTATCGACGAGATGTATTTGGACGAGAAAGTCAAGGACTACATCGTCTCGTTGGTGATAGCCACTCGTCAGCCGAGCCGATACGGCGTGCCGGTCGAAGGGTTGATCGAATACGGGGCGTCGCCCCGGGCGACAATCGCCCTGACCCTGGCGGCCAAGGCCAACGCCTTCCTCGACGGCAGGGGCTATGTCGTGCCCCAGGATGTCAAGGACCTCGCCCCGGATGTGCTTCGTCATCGTCTCATCGTCAGCTACGAAGCCGAGGCGGAGGAAAAAAACAGCGACGATGTTGTCAAAACCATCCTGGAACATGTCCCCGTGCCGTAGGGCTAAGTCCGGGTGAGCTGCTGGATAAACAACGGGATGCGATAAGATGATAACCAGGGAATTGCTGCAAAAAGTTCGGCGGATCGAAATCCGCACCGCTCATGTCGTCGATGAGATGCTCTCAGGGCGATATCACTCCGCCTTCAGGGGCAGGGGTGTGGAGTTCGAGGAGGTTCGCCTCTATCAGCCGGGCGACGATATCCGCAGTATCGACTGGAATGTTACCGCCCGCTACAACGAGCCGTACGTCAAACTTTTTCGAGAAGAACGCGAATTGACAGTCGTGCTGCTGACGGATATCAGTGCCTCGGAGTCTATCGGTACCGCGGGGCAGCTCAAACGGGAGCTCGTCGCAGAGGTAGGGGCTACGCTGGCCCTGTCGGCTATCCGGAACAATGACAAGGTCGGGCTTATCGCCTTTACCGACGATATCGAGAAGGTTGTACCGGCCCGCAAGGGCACGCGACATGTCCTGAGGCTGATTCGCGAGTTGCTGTACTGTCAGCCGATCGGCTCTGGCACGAATATCGCGAGAGCCCTGGAGCACCTGAACAAAACCCATAAGCGACGCAGTGTGGTCTTCCTCATCAGCGACTTCCAGGACGCCGGCTATGAAAAGGCCCTGCGCCTGGCCCGGGGCAAACACGATATCATACCGATAGTCATAACTGACAGGCGAGAGCTTGAGTTGCCGAATGTCGGGCTCGTCGAGCTTTTGGACGCCGAAACCAAACGAACGGTTCTTGTCGATACGGCGAGTAAAAAAAACCGTTGCGACTATGCCCGGCGGGCCGGGGAGGCACTCGATGCAAGAAAACGAATGTTCGACAAATTGAAAATCGACAGCGTAAATCTGATAACGAGCGAAGATTTTGTCGAGCCGCTACGAAAGTTTTTTCACAAACGGCAGGTCCGCATGAAACGTTAGATCTCAGGAAAAACATGAGTAGAGTTCGTCATAACAACTTGTTCGTGGTTCCGCTTGGCCTGGCCGTCGCGATGACGATGTTCATGGCGATGGGCGGCTGTGGGAAATCCGGCTCGAGCGGGAAGAAAAAACCTCTGCCCCGCCCGGTCGAAACCAGAACGGCCAAGGGGCCTGTAACAATGCTGGTGCGGGCTGACCGCTGTGAGGCCCGCGTTGCCGAGCCGATAGAACTCAAACTTGAGGTGCGTAGTGCCAACGGCGTCGATGTAACACTGCCCGATGCCAAGGACAAAACACTCGGGCCATTCGAGATCGCAGATATGCGCGACCTGCCCGATATGCCCTCCCCCGACGGCAAGGGGCGAATATGGACGCGGATATATACGCTTGTTTCATTGCGGGGGGGCGAATTGACCATCCCCGCAATGACGGTGAAGTTTACCGACAGGCGAAAGTCTGCCAAGGGCATTTGCGCCGAAATATCCTCCAAGCCTATTGATCTGAAAATAGTTTCGGTGCTGAAGGGCAAGGCTGACCCGGCGAAGTTTCGCGATATCAAACCACCTGTGGAACTGCCCCCCCAGCCGAGCTACTTCTGGGTCTGGCTGACTACCGGGGGCGTAATTGTCCTGCTGTTGGGCTGGGTCGCGGTGCGGCTGATACTCCGTGCGAGAAAACAGCGCGTGCTGCGGGCGGACAGGTGGGCCCTGTCGCGACTGGCCAGGCTCGGTGAACTTATCGAGGCCGGCCAGATCGAGCTTTTCTACATCAAGCTGAGCGATATCGTCCGTCAATATATCGAGCGGCGATTTCGCATTCACGCCCCGAAGCAGACTACGCGCGAGTTTTTGGCCATGGCTCAAGAGCACCCCAGGGTCGCGAAATATCGCGATGATATTGGCCAGTGTCTCCAGGCTGCCGACATGGTCAAGTTCGCTCGTTATCGCCCCGACCGCGGCCAGAGCGACGAGGCTATGGAAAAGGCCCGGCGGTTCATCATCGCCTCGGCGGCCCGGCAGAATGAGCCGGAAAAACGGGAGGTTGGCCAATGACTTTTGAATATCCGACAGTGTGGTTTTTGCTGCTGTTGCTGGCCTTGCCGTGGCTTATCTGGCGACTCTGGGCGGCCCGCGGTCGTGGTGCGGCTAAGTTCAGCTCGGTCGAGATAGCCGGCTCGCTGCACAAGACCCTGCCCGTTCGACTACGATGGCTCACCCCGGCTATGCGAATCGCGGCGATAGGACTGCTCATTCTGGCCTGGGCCGGGCCAATGGAAGGTTTGGAGAAAACCAGACTGTTTTCCGAGGGCATCGCCATCGAGATGCTCATTGACCGATCCGGCTCGATGCGGGCGATGGATTTCAGCATCGACGGTAAGCGTCTCGACAGGCTCTCAGCTGTCAAGGCGGTGGCTGAGAAGTTCATCGAAGGCGACGGCAAGACCCTGCCCGGCCGGGGAGGCGATATGATCGGGCTGATAGCTTTTGCGAGATACGCCGATAACATCAGCCCCGCGACACTCGGCCATGAATATCTCGTATCGAAACTCAAACAGCTCAAGGTCGTTGAGACCCGCCAGGAAGACGGCACCGCCATCGGGGATGCGATAGGCCTGGCGGTGGAGAGGCTCAGGACACTCAAGATCCGAGGCGACAGCGCGACTGAGGGTAAGAAACACTCTCTCAAGAGCAAGGTCATGATTCTCCTGACCGACGGACGGAATAATGCAGGAGATCTCGACCCCGTCAAAGCTGCGGAGTTGGCCAGGGCCATGGGTGTGAAGATATACACCATCGGCGTGGGATCAGCCGGGCCGGCGCCGTACCCGGTGGTGGATCCCTTCACGGGACAAACCATGCTGCGCAGGGTTCGGATCGATATTGACGAGAAGACGCTTGAGCGAATAGCGAAGATAACCGGCGGACGATATTTCCGCGCGACGGATACCGATTCGCTGCGAAATATCTACGCGACGATCGACAAACTTGAAAAGACGAAAATACAAGACCGGCGGTTCGCGGAATATCGGCACTGGGCGGTGAAGTCCGTGCAGATCGGGCCGATAACAGCCCCACCCTTGCTGTTGATGGCGATGGTGTTGCTGTTGGGCGAGGGCGTGCTTGCAAACACCTGGCTGCGACGGATTCCCTGAACCGCCGGGCTGAATTGGCTGTATGAAACAAGGCGCAATCCCATCGGGTAGCGGAGATTTGGTACAATCCCGTCGGATGGCGGAGCTTTATATGGAAGTGATGATACAAAATCCGAAATACCTGTTTTTGTTCTGGGCGGTTCTGGCTGTGGCTCTTCTGGTCGCGGCGGGCCTGTTTATCCGCAGGCGCAATATTCGTCGCTTCGTCGCCGTCGAGAGCCAGTCTGCGATTTGGCCCGGTGGTATCGGCAGAAGATGGCCTGCCCTCTCGGCGGCGTTGTTTATCACGGCGATGCTGGCGGTCGTTCTGGGCTTGGCTGATGTGCGTTGGGGGCAGACCTGGACGGAGGTACCTCAGCGGGGCATCGATATCGTTTTTGCCCTGGATGTTTCCCGTTCGATGCTGGCCAGGGATGTTTCGCCCGACAGGCTCACCCGCGCGAAGGAGTACATCCGCGACATTCTCGCCCAGATGGGCGGCGACAGGGTCGGATTGGTCATCTTCGCCGGAAGGCCCCGGCAGGTTCTGCCCCTCACGAGCGACTACGACGAAGCCCTGGCCGTCCTGGAGGACATCTCGCCACAGAGCCTCTCGAGGGGCGGTTCGCTCATAGGCGATGCGATACGGGCCGCGGCGGGCTGTTTTTCCGACAAAACGCCGGACCACAAAGCCATCGTCGTTTTGACCGACGGCGAGGACCAGGACAGTTACCCCGTTATGGCGGCCAGGCGGGCATTCAAGGAGCGGGGCATTCGTGTCTATACGGTGGGTCTTGGCGACAGCCGGCTCGGCGGGCGGATTCCGGTGCGAACCACCAAGGCCGGGACGATATACCTCAAGCACAAGGGGCAGATCGTCTGGTCGAAGATGAACGGTAAGCTGCTCAGGCAGATAGCCCTGGCTGGCGGGGGGGCTTATATACCAGCCGGGACCAGCCAGGCCGACATGGCCGGGGTTTATCGAAAATATATCCGGGCGATACATCAGCGGGAGTTTCGCCAGGGCCGGGTGATGCACTATATTCCGCGATACCGCTGGTTCGTCGGTCCCGCGGCGATACTGTTGATGATAGAACTTCTGCTCTCCGGCGGATCGGTTCGACGGCAGGGGGGCACCGGTGGTTTTTTCTCCGCGGTGGGCAAAGGCCTGGGCCGATTGAGATCGAACAGAACTTCGGCGGGGATAGTTTTCGTGGCCCTGGCTGCGATTCTGCTCTCGCCCGGTTCTCTCCGTGCCAAGGAAAGCTCCGCCGGCGAACTGACACATCGGGGCAATATCGCCTTGAAGGCCGGCCGGCCTGCAGAGGCGATGGAGGCCTATAAACAGGCTATAAAACTTCTGGGCGACGAGAAACGCTACCGGGCCCAGCTGTCCTACAATCAGGCCCTTGCCCTGTATCGCCAGGGCAAATACGACCAGGCTCAAGCCTCCCTTCGCGGGGCGATGGGAGAGGCAGACCGTCGGCTGGAGGCCCGGGCCAGATACAACATGGGCAACTGTCTATATGCCTCGGCCCTGCCGTTGAGCAAGAAAAATAAAACCCAGGCTATCAAGCAGCTCCAGCAGGCCATCAAACAATATCGAAAGGCTCTTGCAATCAACGCCGACGATGTGGATTCGCGAGCCAATATCGAACTGGCCCAGAAACTTATCGACAAGCTGAAAAAACAGGAACAGCAGCAAAAGAAAAAAGACCAACAAAAAAAACAGCAGAAACAAAAACAACAGGAGCAAAAACAGAAGCAAAAAGAACAATCCCCTGAACAGCAGAAGAAAAAACAACAGAAACCCAATCCAGACAAACAGCAAAAGAACCAAAAGAATCAAGAAAAGCAAAAGAATAAAAAGAGCGAGCAAAAAAAGAACAAGCAAGAACAACCGCGTAAGAACCAGTCTCCAAAAACATCTCAGCCGAAGCCAAAGACCCAGCCCGATGGCCGGCAGAAAAAAGGACAAAACAAGGACAAGGCTCCGAGACCCCGGATGCAGCCCCCCGGAGGCAAGCAACGCAAGATGAGCAAAGAGGAGGCAGCCAGGCTGCTCCAGGCTGTGCGGGATAAAAATCTCAAACGCCGGAAGGAAAAAACGCGTAAAATAAAGGCCGTCGCTCCACCGGTGGAAAAAGACTGGTAACTGTTAAACCGAAGATGAATAGGATGATTTGCGATAGATCGACAAGTATCACAGCCCGGCTGTTGGTTGTATTGCCGGTTGTAGTTTTGCTTTGTCCGCCTGCCCGTGGGGCTCAGGTCGGATTGCGACTCTCTGCGCGCGAGAGTTATGTGGGACGACCGATATACGCCCAGCTGTCCATCGACAACGCCTCTGACTATGAGCCTCCCGTGTTGCCCGATGTGTCCGGGCTGGAGATTCGCTCCACAGGCGTTCCCTCTGAAAGTTCGCAGACGACAATTATCAACGGACAGGTTACCAAAAAACACTCCATAACATACGCGTTTTCAATCACGCCGCTTCGCTCCGGACGATTTGTCATACCGTCCATCAAAGTCCGGGCCGACGGTGAGGTACTCTCGACCAGGCCGGTGGAGTTCGTCGCCGTGAAATCCTCAACGGGCGACCTGTTGTTCGTGGAGGTAGTGGGCGAGGACAAAAAAGTGTACATCGGCGAGCCTGTCAGGCTGAAATTGCGAATCTGGATTCGTCCTTACACCGACACCGTTACACCGCAGACGCTCGGCGAGGCTGACATGTGGGGGCTGGTGTCGATAGAGCAGAGTCGCTGGGGCCCGTTTCGCAAGGCGGTCGAAGATATGTGTCGCAATCGTCGCAGGCCGCGTGGGCGAGAGGTGTTGCGGAAGGACAACAACGGAATCGACCGGAGTTATTACCTCTATGAGATCGACTCTCAAACCTGGCCGAGCCGGGCCGGCCCGCTCGGCTCCGGCGGCGTGGTGATTGTGGTCGACTATCCAACGGGCCTTAGAAGGACGGACGGCTTTTTTACCTTCGGCCCGCAGCTTCGCCTGGCCGGCACAAGGCCGATCGTTCAAGAAGCCAAGGCCGCCGATATCAGCGTCCTGTCTGTACCGACCGCCGGTAGGCCCGCAATGTATCGAGGCGCTGTGGGCAGGTTTGAAATCTCCGCAACGGCTCTGCCGAGGGAGATGTGCCTCGGCGATCCGATAACACTTACGCTTACCGTCCGCAGCCTTGGTCCGACCCGCATGGATGAGCTTCAGGCTCCGCCGCTGGAGGCTGTGGAGCAGCTGACAAGAAACTTCAATGTGCCGCACGAATCACTGGGGGGTATCGTAAAGGGCAAGACGAAAACTTTCACCGTAAGCCTGCGGGCCAGGAACGAAAAGGCCACCGAGATACCCCCGATACCGCTGGTGTTTTTCAACCCCGAGGCAGAGCGGTTCCAGACGACATGGACAAAGGCGATACCCTTGAAAATCAAGCCCGTCGACAAACTCGGCCTCAGCAAGGTTGTCAGTGCCACATCGCCCAGCCGGGCCCAGGGTGAACTGACCGAGCGTATCGAGGGTATCAATGCCAACTTTGTCGGGCCGGGTGTTCTCCGCGACAGCCGGGAGAGATTGTTCGGCTGGTGGATTTGGACGATATTGACTGTCGGCCCGGCGTTGTTTCTTGTGTCGGTTGTCGCGAAAACATGGCGGGCTTTGCGGAACGACCCCGCCAACAGCCGCAAACGCACGGCCCGCAGGCGGGCGATGCGTCGTCTTGGCCAGGCGAACGGTCCGGAGGACATCTCCGCCGCCGTGAAAGGATATATAGCTGACCATCTTGATGCGGTGGCTACCGGCATGACGCGGGCGGATGTGGTTGACAAACTCCGTAGCTGCGGGGTTGACGATAAACTCATCCGGGAAATCGACGAACTTCTGGTGCGATGCGAGGAGCGCCTCTACTCGGCCTCCCAGTCAGGACACGGAGACCGGCTGGCCCAGGATGCGAAAAATTGCGTCAGTTGTCTGGAGAAGTTTTTTTGAATTGGTATGGAAACTCGTGATGACATGTAGGAATCACATTATGCGGCTCTCGATGACGGAAACCGGTGGTCGGCTGGCTGGCAGTGGCAGGGCCCGGAAGTGGCGTCTGTCGCTTGTGACGGCGGCGATATTGGCTCTGTCGTCTCCAGCCATGGCGGTGAAACTTACGCCACGACAGCAGGTGGATATCCTCGCCGAGGCTGAGGCTCTCTTCGATAAGGCCCAGGCTATGCGCGTAAAATCAACCGATGCCAAGCGGGAGTTTCTCCGGGCCGCCCGGAAATACCAGCTGCTCATCGACAGCGGCACCGTTACGGGCAAGTTGTATTACAACCTGGCTAACGCCTATCTCCAGGCGGGTCGGCTTGGGGAGGCCATCGCCAATTACAAACGGGCGGCCAGGCTGATGGGCGACAATGAACAACTTCGCAAAAATCTCCGCTATGCCCGGTCGCTCGTAAAAGGCCCGGCCCCCCGGCCCCGGGAGGCATCCCCCAGCCTCTCAACGGCACTGGGGCGATACCTGCCATTGAGCAGGCAAGTTTGGCTCGGGGTTGTAGTCTGGCTGGCATTTTGGCTCGTGATGACAGCCAGGCTGTTTTGGCCCACGAAATTTCGCTGGCGATATCCACTGTTGTGTCTTGCGACGGTTTTTGTTATCCTCGCCGGGTCGGTGGCCTACGAACTGTATCGATCCGCCCGGCGGACCGAGGGCGTGGTAATCGCCGAGGTGGCGGAGATGCTCAAGGGCAATGGCGAAGGTTTTGCGAGAAAATTCGACAAACCCATCACCGAGGGCACCGAGTTTGATCTCATCGCCAGGCGAGGCGATTGGCTGGAGATATCATTGGCCGATGGCAAGACCGGCTGGATCAAGGCCAGCCAGGCAGAACTTATCGATTCGCCGTTGCGATAAGTGCACCCATTCTCGGCCCGACTTCTCACGGGGCACAGAGCCTCCGGCCCTGCCTGGGATAAACGTCCCTCTGCGGGTGTGTCGTCATTTCCGTTGGCTGGTCTTCCTGCGATAACGCGGCGAATATCGGAGCGTGAACCCTACGACAAATTCGCTGTCGCTTTTTTCGTACATGTCCTTGATAACACGGCAATCCTGCGGGGTGGTAGTTGTAGGCTTTTCGCGGAAAATACTCTCGCCAGCTTCGATAGCTGCGAATGCCTGCCCTTTGTGAAAGCAGTTCCAGCTCATGACAAACACCCAGTCCATGTTTTCGCAATTCACGACAGCTTGCCAGTCGTCGCATCGCTTGACGTCCGTCGCATACTTCTCGCCAAAGGCCCGCATCGCTTCTGGCCTGGGGTCGTACAACGCTACAATCTCTGGGATGAGAGCCTTTTAGTTTAATTTT